>VGZZ01000001.1 GCA_016872285.1 SAR202 cluster bacterium
GCGTCGCAGAGCGCGACAAGATAGCCCAGGAGCTCGGAGACATCTGGGTGAAGAAAGCCTTCACCATCCCCACGTTCTGGGTCACCGCTGAAATCGCCTACAACCCCAGCGTCGTTGCCGATTACACCGTGAACATGCTGCACATGGGCCCGGTTCGCTACCACGAGTACACCAAGGCCGTGACAAAGTAACCCTTCTAAGAACGGCTTAGAAAGAGAAGCCCCCCGGAATCGGGGGGCTTCTCTTTTCCCTCCCGGCACGGCCCTACCCCGCCACCCTCCCCAATGCTAGAATACCGCCTGTCCATCCCACCATTAAGGAGCCTGTCATGCCCAGCTATTACAATCGAGGGGCCACGTACAAAGAGGAGCCGGTCCTCCCTGACGACCCCCTCATCGACCTCCTGGCCCAGACCAACGCCAAAGTCGAGCAGTTCGACCTCTCCGCCGACGGCAGGAAGCTGGCCTACGTCTCCGCCGAGTCCGGCGGCTACGACCTCTACACCTGCGACATCGACGGGGGGAACCGAAAACGCATCGTCACCATGTACCCCGAGGAATGCCTGGGCCCTTCCTGGTCCCCCGACGGCCAGTGGATCGCCTACTGCGCCCGTGACACCATGTTCAAAGTAAAGGCTGACGGCTCAGAACCCCCCATCAACCTTACCTATGGCCGAGGGCCGGGAACAGCCCACGCCTTTATGCGCTGGACCCCCGACGGCAAGCGGATTGTATTCATCACTCTGGGCTCTAATGGCTACATGCAGGTGGCATCAGTATCCACTGAGATACCCAGGGGCAGGATAAACATCAGGTACATCACCAATGAGGACTTCAACAGCACTGATGTCTTTGTCTCTCCCGACGGCAAGCATGTGGCCTTTATGTCGGACCGCTCAGGCTATGCCGACTTCAAAAGGATGGATATCTGGATAGCCCCCATCGATGGCGGGGAAGCCAGGAACATGACCCCCAATACCCTTGAGCATTACGACTACCGGCCCAGGTGGTCCCCCGACGGCAAGAAGCTGGTCTATACGACAGACAAGAGCAACTTCAGGAAGATATGGGTTGTAGATATAGCTACAGGCAAGGCCTCTTCCCTTACCGAAGGCCAGGGAGAGTATGACGAGTACAACCCCAGGTACTCCCCCGACGGGCAGTGGATAGCCTACGTGGCCAACATGGGCTGGAACTTCCACATTATGAAGATAAAGGCTGACGGGTCAGGCAAGCCGATCCAGCTAACTAAGCGGGACGGGGTGCATGGGGGCATAGACGCCTACCAGGCTAGAGGGTCTATCAGGTGGACGCCTGATTCCAAGAGCATCGTGTTCACCTACATGAACCACGAGGTATGCTCGGGCATATGGAGCATCAGCGCTGAGGGAGGAGAGCCCAGGCAGATTTCCAACCACATGCCCAGGGGACTCTCTGGGTTCCAGTTCATCAAGCCCGCTCTGATTAAGTACAAGAGCAGGGATGGGCTGGAGGTGCCCGCCTGGCTGTACCGGCCCAAGGATGCGGGGAACAAGAAGACTCCCCTGGTAGTCTATGCCAGGGCCAACACCAAAGGCATCCACGTCAACGGGTTCTACCCATACATCCAGTACTACCTGCACAAGGGCTACACCGTGGTCTGTCCTCTGGTAAGGGGCAGCGGGGGGCTGGGCAAGCGGTACGAGTTCCTGAACTTTGGTGACTGGGGCGGCGGTGACATCGATGACTTCGCCTACTCGGCCTACCACCTGGCGGAGCAGGGGCTTATCGACAAGGACAAGGTGGTCATGCAGGGCGGCTCCACCGGCGGGTACTTCGCCCTCACCACCACCTTCCGCTACCCCGACCTCCTCAAAGCCTCCGTCTGCTTCTACGGCCCGCCCGACCTAATCCACATGTGGAACTGCCGCAACGGCGCCGCCAAGCCCGTCCTCGGCGACGTCGTCGCCGGCGACCGCGGCAGCCCCGAAATGGCCCCCGACCACTGGCAAGGCCGCTCCCTCATCTACAACCTCGACAAGCTCAAGACCCCCCTCCTCCTCCTCTGGGGCGACCGCGACAGCGTCCGAATCTCCATGGTCGACGACCTGTTCAAAGCCTGCCAGGCCAAAGGCAAGTACGCCGAGTACATCCAGTACAACTGCGAGCCTCACGGCTGGTACCACTGGCGCCCCGAAAACGTCCGGGACTCCCTGCGCCGCATTCACGCCCACTTCAAAAAGTTCACCGGCGTCTAACCCCTCAACTCAAAATAGGGAAGGGGCGGGCCGTCATGACGGTCCGCCCCTTCCCCACTTATGTAATCTTTCTGTCTAGCCCTCTCTTCTCGCTGATCGCCCTGGATGGGATTCAATCCTCCCCGCCGATAGGCATAAGCGGAGTCCTGGTAAGAAACATGCGCGGCTAAGACCCACCCTTCCTCTGCTTCCCAACCTCCCTCCTGTTCTTCAACGGCATCTTTTTCAGTTCGTCCCCCTTGGTCCACGTCGACAGGTACTGCAGCAGTATCGCCGCCCCCAATACAGCCATGCCGATATAAAGGAATGCTTCCATATCTCTCCCTTTCTATATAGTGAGGTAACGCTCTGTCCCAAGTTTCAAGCGCCCTCGTATTTCTATAATCAAAACGTCCAAAATCCTCCACTGTCAGGCCCCTCAGCACCCAACTTATACCCACACCATCCCTCGAATTGCGCGGCGTTGGTCAGGCTCTCCAAGACAACAGACTCTCCTTTACCTGCTTCAACAGACCTTCATCAAGCCAAGACGGGTAGGCCGATCTATCGGCCTACCCGTCTTTAATTAACCCAACGAGCTGACCGGTGTGATCCTTTGTCGTATACACGAGTCGGAAAGGGTCGGGGGCCCCTCCCATCTGGTTCTCCCTCTTCTCCTATTGAAAAGAGCTCCGCTACCTTAGCGCATATATCGCGAAGTCCGATGGAATCGGACCGTCCTGAGTCCGCCTCTGGCGGATCGAAGGAGGGTGATGAGGTGACCCTATTATTCCTTCTTCTTCCAGCAGGCTGTACTCAGTCCCGATGCAGTCGGGAAAGGGGCCAGGGGATGGTATCCCGAATGAGGGCGAGGCCGGCCATTTCGGAATCAGGCCCCGGCAAAAACCAGACCCCTACAGCTTGAACACCTTCCTGAACCTCGCCTCAGACCTGAACGGCCCCACCACCGCCAGGTTCAACTGGTCCTCCCTCACAATATCCCGCGTCACCCTGTTGAGGTCCTCCAGCGTAACCATATCGATGGCCCTCGTCACATCCTCCACACTGTTCACATACCCCAGCAGCAGCTCCTGTGCTCCCTGCCACATCCCCACGCTGCGGCTGTCCTCCATCCTCAGCAAAAGCCGCCCCTTGGTCAACTCCTTCGCCTTCTCCACCTCCTCCTCGCTGAACCCCTGCGTCATCTTCCCCATCTCCCGCATAATAGCCTCCACCGACTCCGTGCTGCGAGAAGGCTCCGTGCCGCAATAAATAACAAAAGCGCCCGTGTCGTGGAACTGGCTTACCGAGCTATGCACGTCGTAAGCCAGGCCCAGCCGCTCCCTCACCTCCAGGAACAATCGGCTGCTCATTCCTTCGCCGAAAATCGTATTCATCAACATCAGTGCGTACCTGTCGGGGTGGTTCAGGGGCAAAGCGGGCAGCGCAATGCATATGTGCGCCTGCTCCGTCTTGCGGCTCTCCACCCTCATTCCCTTCTCCCCCTGCTCCCTGTGCGACCTGCTCCACTCCCACGGCTGGCCCGGCTTCCACTCCCTGGTCGCCTCCGACACCTGTTCCAGCACCTCGTCATGCGATATCGCCCCCGCCACCGACAGCACCACGTTATTGGGCACGTACTGGTTCCGCATCATATCCCACAGGTCGTCCCTTACAATCCCCGACACTGACTCCTTGGTGCCTCCCACGTCCCTTCCCATAGGCTGGCTCGGCCACATCATCTCATCGATGAGCAAGTCCACCCTGTGAGATGGGTAATCGTTGCTCATCCTGAGCTCCTCCAGGATAACCTGCCGCTCCTTCTCCATCTCCGTCTGCTCCAACAGCGGGTGCAGCACCATGTCCGTCACCACTGACAGCGCCTTGGATGCGTGAGGCTTGGCCACCTTGCACCAGTAGGTGGTCATCTCCCGCTCCGTGCTGGCGTTCATTATCCCGCCCGTCCCCTCAATCGCCTCGCTGATAATCTTGGCCGTCGGCCACTCCCGCGTCCCCTTGAACAGGAGGTGTTCCAGAAAATGCGTCGAGCCGGCTGTACGGTCCGACTCGTACCTTGAACCCGCCCCCACAAAGTACCCCACCGTCACCGCGTGGGTATGCGGCATCGACGTTGTAATGACTCTGAGGCCGTTGTCCAGCCTAGTGTTCCTGTATTCCACCGACTTTGGTTCCGTTCGAGATGCCTCCATCGTCTTCGCCGGCTTCACTTTTGCCATACTTGTTTTTCTTGCGCTGCCTTTCTATATGTGGCCGGCGCCTAAGCGTCGGCTTATTAATGTCTCCCTAACTCTTAGCCCACGACACGTGCCCGTGCACGTCCGACGGATGGCTCCTCGACGCGAACGCCGCGTATTCTTTTTTTGACTTCCCTATCGTGGTGTCGTCCCCATGTCCTGGATACACGTGCGTGTCCTCAGGCAGCGCCAGCAGCCTCGACGTGATGCTCTTCACTACCTGCTGAAAAGCCTCCGGCGACCTGGTGTAACCTGGCCCTCCTGGAAACAGCGTGTCGCCGGAAAATAAGTGCTTGCCCGTTAGAAAGCACACCCCGCCAGGTGTGTGGCCGGGCGTGTGAATCGCCCGTAAGCTTATCTTGCCGACGCTGATTGTCTGTCCATCCTCTAAATTGAACCCGGGCTTGTTCGGCAACAGGTTATGCGCGTCGCCTGAATGTATCCCGCCCGGCTTCCCGGCCCGCTCCGTCATCTCCTTGAAGCTGGCGATGTGGTCCCCGTGGCCGTGGGTGATAAGGATCGCCTTCACCTTCGACAGGTCCTTCACCTGCGACAGCAGCTTCTCCGGCTCCGCCGGCGCGTCGATGATTACGCACTCGCCCGTCTCCGCGCACGTTAAAATATAGCCGTTATTGTTCACCGGTCCCATATGCGGAATCTTCTGAATCAGTACCTTATCATGGTTGCGTGAGTCCATTGCGCCACCTCAGACCCTCATCCCACAATCTTAGCACGTGCTGATATTTGAAGGGTCAAGGACTCCGCCAACCCTCCCGCTGGATCCCCCGTCCCAACCTCATCTCTGGACAAAAGCCCGGGGAACTGGTGCATCTTTAAAATCCTTCCTTCCGGCAGACGTGGATTCACATGAAAGGAAGTCTCACGCTTTCTTTTTCTTCTTTTAGGACTTGTTTATGAGAAGCTAGGAGCTATCTAAGCAGGCGGGGATGGGGGTTTCTTATGGTTCTCCCCCTTCGGCCTGGAAGGCGAAGGGGGAGCTAGAGGGGGTTGTGGTGCATTATTTTCTTTCCCTCTTCTCAGAAAGGAGAAGAGGGATAAAGGGTGATGAGGTCGCCCCGATTAGAACTAAGGCTGGCCTTCTAGCCAAGGCCCACAGGCAATAAATCCTTAGCCCCCAGCATCTCCAACTGCCCGCTCACCACCGGCAGTTCCACTATAAAATGCGCTCCTTTTTCCCTTCCCAACTGCACAAAAATCCTGCCCCCATGCTCAACGATTATGTTCATCGAAATCGTCAGGCCCAGCCCCACACTTCTCTCCGACCCCTTGGTGGTAAAAAACGGCTCGAATATCCTCTTTTCCATCCCCTTCGGTATCCCCGCCCCATTGTCCTTTATCTCCACCCGCACCCACTCCTTAAACACGCCCGTCTTAACCCACAGCTTCCGCCCCGACTTGCGGCTAATCAAGGCGTCTTCCGCGTTATCGATTAGGTTGGTCAGCGCCAGTTGTATCTGCAACGGGTCCGCTGTGACAAAGGGCAGTTCCTTGCATAACTCCTGCGCCGCCTTAATGCTTTTCCTCTCAAAAGCGCCCTTCCTTAAGTTCAACAATATAGACACCATCTGATTGATATCCACAGGTATCCGCTTCCCCCCTTGGGATCCGGTCAGCCGCAGCAAGCTGTGGACAATGTTCGCCGCTCTTTCGGCGTTAGAAGAAATCTCCTGAAGCCATCTTTCAGCATTGGGGTCCGACTTATCCCTCTTAATCAGTTCGGTAAACCCCAGAATCACCGCCAGCGGATTGTTTATTTCGTGGGCAATTCCCACCGCCATCCGCCCCAGGGCCGATAGCGTCCCCGTCCGCATTAAATGCTCCATCGCCATGCGTTCCGATGTCACGTCGTGCAAGCTGACAATCGCATACCTGTTGGCGCCCAAAGCCTCTTCCAGGTCCGCGCTAGCCTCAAACGTGGTCACATTCGCCATCAGTGTCTTGGCCCCGGCCTTGGTCTCTATTGATACCTCAATATTCGCCAGCCGCCTATTGTTCTTTAGCGACGAATTGATAAATCTAATCAACGCCGGCGCTTTTACCACGTCCTCCAGCGGAACACCCTTCGTCTGCTTCGCCTCTATGTCTAGCATCGAATGGAAAGCGCGGTTTGCCAGCTCTATGACTCCCCCGCTATTGATAACCACCAACCCGCACGGCGCGTTGGCTAGCATCCGCCTCGCCAACTCCACCTGAAACCTGAGTTGGGCCTCCGTCCGCTTCTTCTCTGTCACGTCCCTCGCAATTTCCGACGCGCCCATCACCTCTCCCGAAACCCCAATCACAGGCGACACCGAAAGCGACACCCTCAGCAGCGCGCCGTCCTTTTTGAACCGTAGCGTCTCGTGGTGCGCTACCCTCCCTCCAGACCGGATTATGGACAGCATCTGCGCCGCCTCCGCCATCCGTCCAGGCGGAACAATGATGGAGGCGTTCTTCCCCACCACTTCTTCTTTGCTGTAACCGAACAGCCTCTCCGCCGCCCCATTCCAGCTAGTAATCTCCCCGTCCAGTGTCTCGCTTACAATCGCATCCTCTGATGACTCCACGATAGCCGCCAGCAGCGCCTGCCGCGACTCGGCTGGCTTTCTTGCGCTGACATCCCTGAAATTTGCCGCCACCCACCCAACCATAGAATCATCCAGCATATTCACCGCCGCTACCTCAATCCATCGCCACGTGCCGGCCTTATGCCTCAATCTGAACTCACCCGTGGCCGTGCCGCCGGGGCTCGCTATCAACTTGGCAAAGTTCGCCCTCATCCCTTCGCCATCCTCAGGATGCGCCAGCCCCATAAAATGTTGCCCCGCGAGATCCTCTGCGGCATAGCCCAATATCCTCGTCGTCGCCGGGCTGGCGTAGGCAATAGTCCCTTCTCGATTTATAAGGACTATCGCATCAAAGCTGCGCTCCAGCAGGGCCTGATAAAGCTGACTGTTGACCATCCTAGCCCTCCAAGCCCCTGCGAGCCTGTGGCCTCACCCCAAACGGCTCGCCATCCCGATTCTAGCCCTTAGCAACCCCCCCCGCCCTCGTACTTTGGTGTAGTAGTTATCAACCATGACTAGCTGTGACCATCAGAACAATCATTCAAGGCCCGTCATCTGAGGAAATATGAAAGGCCCTCTGATGCATCAGAGGGCCTTTCATACGGTTTGCGCTTTGGCTAGTCCTTAATGTCTATGCTGCTCGTCACGTTAGTTTGAGCGTTGTATTGGACTGTTGCCTGTGACCCAATCTTGGCGGCGGCTATAAGCGCTGTTGAGGCGGCCCCATTGACCGTAATCTTAGTATCCGAAGTCAGCTTTAGCGCCATCTCTGACCCATTCTGGGCCGCGATCGTAATTGCGCCCGTCAGGGCGTTGAGCATCTTAATTGTTCCCGTAGCGGTGGTCTGAATAGTAGCCCCGGCTTCAGCATTAACACGGGTCGACACCTTCGTGCTTGCTTCATATTCCACCACTACCTGCGAGCCTATGCTGGCGGCAAGACCCGCCGCCGTAGAAGCCGCCGCGCCAACAGTTATCTTTGTATCCGAGACTAGCTTCACGACTATGTCGCCGCTGGATTGCGTGGCTACGGTCATAGTGCCCTCAGCGGTGTTCACCACCTTCAAGGTACCGTTCACTATAACGGTTGCCCGTGCCTGGACATGTACCACTGTGGCAGCGTTAGTCTGGGCATCGTATTCTGCCGTAATCGCGGACCCTATCTTGCCGGACAAGTTTGCAAGAGTAGAAATCGACCCGTCGGTCACGACGCTGCTGGACGAGCCGACTTTTAGCTCTACGTCGCTGCCGGCGTCTGTGGTGATAATCAAAGTGCCCCTATCCGCGTTAACCACTTTAATCTTTCCGGTAACCATAGTGGACTGCTCAACCTTGCTTTTGGCGTTGAGAGAGCCCACTACGCTGCTCTGCTGGCTGTAGTCCAGGGCAACTTCTGAACCAACCATGGATTTTAAGGTGGCCGCCGTCGCCATGGTCCCATTAATCATGACCTTGCTGTCTAAGGCCATCTTTAGCACAACGTCGCCGCTCGGGCTGGTAATGGTTACAGTCCCCGCCGACGCGTCAACCGCCTTGATAGTGCCATTAACGTTTACCATCGCCTCCGATTGACCCAATACCTCCATAGCCGTGCCGGACGAGGCGTTATATTCTGTTGTGACGCGAGCGCCAACCTTGCTAGCCAGATCCAGCAGACTGGATGAGACGCCCCCCAGCGTAAGCTTGCTGTCCGATGCCACCTTGAGCACCACTTCGGCCCCGCTGTCCGACACCACTGTGACCGTACCAGCCGCCGAGTTTACCGACTTGATAGTGCCACTTATTTCCAGTGTCGCGCCGACTTCCGCCTTGGTTTTAGCGTCCGCCTCCGCTGCTACCTCCTTGGCGGCCTTAGTCTCGGCGTTATACTCCGCAATAATCTCTGCGCCCACCTTTCCGTTAAGTTGGGACGCTGTGCTGGACGACCCTTTCACGGTAATGGCACTGTCGCTGAATAGATGTAGGGTTAAATCTGTTCCGCTCTTGGTAACAATCGTGACTGTGCCGTTGGCGGTATCTACACTCTTTATCGTTCCTGTAACCAGCGCTTGACCCCGATTCTGGGATACCTTCCCCGACGCTGCAAGACTAAGAACCGCGTCAGGGGAAATCCTCAATCCAGAGTCCACCAAGCCTTCAGTGTTCATGCCAACGGTTATATCCGTGGTAACCTGCCCTCCGTTGAAGATAACCTCTTTATTGGTTTTTACCATGGCGGTAGCCTGCGCCCGAGTCTCCATTTTGATAACCGGCGCCAGAACGTACCGGCCCTCTCCAGTTAGATGGAGCGACTGGTCTGCCAAGAAGTCGAAGTTGGCTGTAGCCACCGCGTTCGTTGCCACATCAAAGTTCCCATGGATCAGGATCTTGTTGCTGGGCAGCTTGGCTTCGTGTTCACCTTTGCCGTCCACAACCACTACCTTGGAAACGTTTAGCTCTATCTGATCATAGTTCCCCACTTCTACTTTCGCCTCAGCAAGAAGTTGGGCAGTCCCCTTGGAGCGCAGCTCTAATAAGTTGAAACTCTGAGCTTGGCTGGAGACTGTTTTCCATGCGCCGCCCTCAGCGTGAATCTTTAACGAATCGATAGTGACCGTCACCTCTGTCACCTCACCCATGTCCGCAGCAGCATCAGACACCGCAAAAACTGCCTTGCCAAAATTTTCACCTGAAGACCCGCCCTCACCACCACACCCAGAAAGTACTAGCAGCGTCAGACTGAGAACTAGTAGCAGTGGTATTAGAATCTTGGTCTTCATTTATTGGTCCTCCAGTAAGTTTTGTGCGCTGGCACGAGTTGACGGAGTTCGCTTTACACTCTGGACGAGTAACAAGCTGCTCACAAACCTGCCTGTACTTATCTACTGCTTAATGCTCACCATCGATTGTCCTTTACCTCCTCTGTCGATCTGCATCCCCGGGAATTGCGCTTTTGACTTCGGTTTCTGTATCTCATCAGTAAAACGCCTCAAAAATACCAGCGTCAGGCGGATAAAGACTCTTATGACAAGCTGACAACGTAACTGTTACTATAAAAACAACTGTTCTTTCAACTACACGTCTTCCTTCTATCCTTGACACCCCCAACACCTCCCCCTAAGCTAAAACCTCAACATCAACAAGGAGCGTCCCATGTTCCCCAGCCAGGTCTTCCCGGAAACCGCCAAAATCAACGCCAAAGGCCACCTCGTCATCGGCGGCTGTGATGTCACCGACCTGGCTGCCCAGCACGGCACCCCCCTCTACGTCTTCGACGAGGCCACCCTCCGCAACCGCTGCCGCGCCTTCGTCTCCGAGTTCCGCAAGCGATATCACAACACCCTCGTCTGCTATGCCAGCAAGGCCTACATCAACCCCGCCCTGGCTAAACTCTTCGTCGAAGAAGGTCTCGGCCTCGACGTCGTCTCCGGAGGCGAGGTAGCCGTCGCCAAGGCTGCTGGCGCCGACCCCGAAAAAGTTTTCTTCCACGGCAACAACAAGACCCGCGACGAGCTCCAGTACTCCATCGAATGGGGCATAGGCCGCATCGTCGTCGACAGCTTCTATGAGCTTTCCCTTCTCGACGAGCTAGCCGCTCGCGCCCACAAAGTCCAGCGCATCCTCCTCCGCGTCTCCCCTGGCATCGACCCCCACACCCACGCCAAGACCACCACCGGCATCCTGGACAGTAAGTTCGGCTTCTCCATCGCCACCGGCGACGCCACCAAAGCCGTCCGACAGGCCCTCAACTCCAAGAACCTCAAGCTCATGGGCCTCCACTTCCACCTCGGCTCTCCCATCTTCGAACTCGAACCCTACGAAGTCGCCATGGGCGTCGTCCTCGAGTACGCCTCCGGCCTGCGAGAGGAAGGCCTCGACCTCAAGGAGATCAGCCCGGGCGGCGGCTTTGCCATCGCTTACCTCCGCAGCAAGATTCCGCCTCCCATCGCCGACTACGCCAAAGCCATCACCTCCTCTCTCTCCGACGGCCTCAAGCGCTTCGGCTTCGAGCCTCCCCAGCTCATCATCGAACCTGGCCGCTCCATCGTCGGCCCCGCCGGCGTCGCCGTTTATCGAGTCGGCGCAGTCAAGACCATCCCCGGCGTCCGCAAGTACGTCTCCGTCGATGGCGGTATGGGCGACAACATCCGACCCGCCCTCTACGAGGCCCAGTACGAGGCCGTCCTCGCCAATCGCGTCAACGACCCCCCGACCGAAAAGGTCACCGTCGCCGGCAAGTACTGCGAGTCCGGCGATATCCTCCTCAAGGACTACCCCCTCCCCAAAATCGACACCAGCGGCGACCTCATCGCCATCCCCGCCTCCGGCGCCTACTGCCCCTCCATGGCCAGCAACTACAACCTCAACCCCAAGCCTCCCATAGTCCTGGTCAAAGATGGCAAGGCCCGCCTCATCCGCCGCCGTGAGACCTACGAAGACCAAATGCTCCTAGACCGCGTGTAGGGTAGGGCAATTACGTCATTTCGAGCGAAGCCCAGAAACCTCAACGTGCCACTTGATACTGCGTCTCTTGTCGAATATCGCGTTAACGTTAATGTCATCCTGAGCCCAGGCGAAGGATCTAATCGCCGTGCCTGACGACACGTGCCTTCCGCCAACTACGATTCCACCTGATTCTTTCCCATCTGGTTCTCTCTCTTCTCCCGTAGTCGGGAGAAGAGAGAGAAAGGGTGATGAGGGCCTCCCGCTTATGACATGGCCAGCTTATTATGTGGCGCCACGTCCTCTCCCGCACGTCCCCATGGGAGCCTAACCCCATGTGGACCACCCTCGCCCAGCCCCACGCCCTCCGCCAGCTTCAGGCCGAGCTCGCCGCCGGCCACCTCTCCCACGCCTATCTCCTCGTCGGCCCGCCCCACGTCGGCAAAATGTCCCTCGCCTTGGACATCGCCCGCGCCGTCAACTGCGCCGCCCCCGTCCCTGAACGCCCCTGCGGCGGGTGCCGCCAGTGCAAACGCATCACCGCCGGCCATCACGCCGACGTCCTCGTTATCACCCTCCAGCACGTCGCTGTACAGCGGCGCGAAATCAGCATCGACGAAGTCCGCACCGTCGAGCGTCAGGCCGCCCTAAAACCCTTCGAGGGCGCCTCCCGCGTCTTCATCTTCGACAGCGCCGACCACATGAGCGAGGAGGCCGCCAACGCCCTCCTCAAGACCCTGGAGGAGCCGCCGCCCCAGAGCCTCCTCATCCTCCTGGCCATCCAGCCTGACCTCCTCCTCCCCACCATACTCTCTCGATGCCGCCGCATAGACCTTCGCCCCATGCCCCAGGACGCCCTAGCCCGCTACCTCATGGAATCTCACCAGGTCCCGGACTCCCAGGCCCAGCTCCTGGCCCGCTTGTCCAAAGGCTGCGTCGGATGGGCGCTCAAAGCCCTCAAAGAACCCACCGTCCTGGAACACCGGCAGACCGAAATGGAGCGCGCCGTCAGCCTTATGGACGGCAGCCTGGAGCAGCGATTCTCCGCCGCCTCTGACGTCTCTACTATCTACTATCGAGACCGCGCCGCCGCCATGAACAGCATCCACACCTGGCTTCAGTGGTGGCGAGACCTCCTCCTGGTCAAAGAAAGCGCGGAGGCTGTCGTCTATAACCTGGACTACCTCGAAACCCTAAAAGAAAAAGCGGCGCGCTACTCCGCCGCCGAAATCTCCGCCTTCCTCGCCGCCATCCTCGATGCCCTTAAAGCCATCGAAGCCAACGTCCAGCCCCGCCTAGCTCTTGAAGCCCTCATGCTCCGCATGCCCGCCTCCCACACCCCCAAAACCCCCGCCTAGTTCACCTTACTCAATTCTGTCTCGAGGGAAGCTAAGGTAGCTTCGCCGTCTCTAGTGGGGGACTTGTGGTATCTCTCCTTCAGGTCCTCCCTCTTCTCCTTGGCAAGGAGAGGAGGGAGATAGAGGGTGATGAGGTCGCTTATTAATAATTTCCCTCTCTTCCAGCAGGAAGAGAGGGACAAAGGGTGAGATGGTATCCCGATTATGAACGAGACTTTTTTTCAAGCCTATCAGGCTCAGGCCAAAGCCCCCCAAAACCCCAACCTCTAGTCCGCGCTCCCCTGCTCCTCCGCCACTTCCCACGGTATAAACTTCCGCCACGACTCCAGTATAGGCCGACCATGCAGCACGTAATACGGGCTCGGATACGGCGCGCGAGGTCGTTGAAGCAGCTTCATCCCCGCCTCCTGCGGCGTGCGGCCAGCCTTCACGTGGTTGCACGGAATACACGCCGCCACTATATTCTCCCAGCTCTGCCCGCCCCCCTGCCGGCGTGGTATCACGTGGTCCAGCGTCAAGTTCCTGCTCCGCTTCCCGCAGTACTGGCAGGTGTGCTTGTCCCGCAGCAGCACTTCTTTCTTCGACAGCTTTCGTTTCGAGAAGGGTCGCCTAACCAGATACGCCAGCCGGATGACTGAAGGCAGCTCAAAAATGTCCTTCTCGCTCTGCACCACTCCACGCCCATTCTCCAGCAGCTCTGCCTTGCCCTTAATAATCAGCAGCAGAGCCCTTCTCGCGTTGCACAGGTTGATAGGCTGGTAGTCCAGATTCAGCACCAGCACCTGCGAACTCAGCACCTGTTTTAGTCCGCTGCTATCGAAGGCTTCTTACCCTCCCAAGTTGTTCGCGCTCTCTGACAAGTCCTCTGGCAATATTTTAATCCCTTCTAGCGTTACGTCAAACTTGTCGACCAAAAAAGACCCCAGGGTCGACTCGTTTATCGTGTCCTCCATCCCCAGCACCGCGTTCTGCTGCACTACCGAAAGCAACGCCGCCATCCCCGCCAGCGTCAGCAGAACTCCCACCACCATGCCGCCCAGGCTGTCCAGCGGTCCCAGAAGAAAGAACTTCACAATCTGCTTCAACATCACTCCTGCCACAAAAGCCGCCGCCAGCACCAGCAGGAAGACCAGTATAAAGCCTAGTATCCGCGCCGCCTCTTCATTATCCGTCATCCCGTTGAATATCGGGGCGGCGGCGTCAAACAATCGGCTCGCCAGCACAATCGCCACCACCGTCCCCACCAGCGACATCGCCGTCCGAATCAACCCCACCGACCACCCCGTGAACGCTGCCACACCCGCCAGCACCAGTATCACAAGGTCTAACCAGTTCAATTACGACCTCCTGGGGCAATGCTCGCCATTCTAGCACAGCCCGTGCCTGCGCTATCTACGCGCTCCTTTGCTTTTTATTCCTATTTAGATATGTATTCGTCAAATAAATGATCGACGCCAAAAGCACTCCCCCCGCTAGGTAGCCGCCAGCCACATCGCTAGGCCAGTGCACCCCCAGGTACACCCTGGACGTCCCAATACCCAGAATTATCAGTCCCAGCGTACCAATCACCACACCCTTTACCCACCTCTTCCAATCCGTCTGCGATACAAGAAACGCGGCAAATCCGAAAAACGTGACCGCGAACACCGCATGGCCGCTGGGAAACGCCAGAGAACTAGGCGCGGGCTGGAACAACGCAAACTCCGGCCGCGGCCTCCCCACCATTTCCTTCATCAGCGCATTTATCCCAGGCGCGATTCCTATCATTAAGCACGCCAGCGTCTCCCATCCTCGTTTAGCCATCAACAGCCCCACGCCCAGCGCCGCCGTCAGCGCCGTCCCCACGCCCACGTGCCCTAGCCAGGACAGTCCGCGCATGACATCATCCAGCGCCCCGCTTCGCAGCGACTGGAATCCCCGCAGCGCTTCCTCGTCCCCAGGAAATTTCCCAAAGGACGCCGCCAGCCACGACAAGACCGCCATGGCCGCCACGGCTCCTATGAAAGCTGCGTTAGTCCTCGTTGACCTCAGTTTGGACATCTATCTATATTACCAGTGATTAGGATGAACCCACGTGCCATTGTATAATCCCCTCTGCTTAAGAAGACGTGTGCTTAATTACCTGCGAACGTTGTGCCTAAACCTCACCTCATCGTCCCCACCCTCATAGCCATCGACGGCCCTGTTGCCACCGGCAAAAGCGTCGTGGGCCGCCTCATCTCCCAACGCCTGGGCTGCCGATTCCTCGACACCGGCGCCATGTATCGCGCCCTCACCTGGCTCGCCCTCCAGCGCGGCGTCGACACCCACGACCAGCCCGCCCTCACCGACCTAGCTCATCAGTACCCCGTCTCCGTGGACGACGAAGGACAGGTTATTATCGACAACCGTCAAGTTCCCCTCCAGGATGCCCGCACCCAAATCGACCAGCACGTCTCCCTGGTCGCGCAGGTCCCCGGCGTCCGCGAAGCCCTGGTGGCCCAGCAGCGTGACATCGCCGCCCGGGGCCGCATCGTCATGGTGGGACGGGACATCGGCACCGTCGTCGCGCCGGACGCCCCCCTCAAAATATACCTCCAGGCCTCCCCACAGGAACGCGCCCGCCGGCGATGGCGCGAGCTTCAGCAGCAAGGCATCGCCATCGAACAGGATCTCGTCCTTGAACAGCTCATCCGCCGCGACAAACTGGACAGCGAGCGCGCCCACTCCCCCCTCCGCCCCGCCGCCGACGCCCATATCATCAACACTGACAATCTCACCGTTGAGCAAGTCGTGGATGCTATTATTAGGCTCACAAGGGGGGACCGGTGAACCTCTGGTACAACGCCTGGATGCTCTACGGTAAGCTCACCTTCAACACCCTTGCTCAGTGGAAAGTGGAAGGCCGGGAGAACATCCCGCCCAAAGGCCCCCTGCTGGTCGTTTCCAACCACCTCAGCAACGGCGACTCTCCCGTCGTCATGGTCGCCTTTAACCGGCCCCTCCACGCCCTGGCCAAAGACGACCTCTTCAAGCACCGACTCTTCGGCGCCTACCTGTGTTCTATGGGCGCCCACTCCGTCAACCCTGACGGCACCGACAAGGCTGCCATCCGATGGGCCCTGCGCCTCCTTGCCCAGGACCGGGCCATCCTTATGTTCCCTGAGGGCACCCGCAGCCAGAAGCCCGGCATGAGGCCCGCCTACGTCGGCGTCGCCTACCTCGCCCTTAAGTCCCAGGCCCCTATCGTCCCCGTCGCCCTCACCGGCACTGAAGGCATCGGCCCCATTTGGCGTCTCACTATTCCCCTCTGCCCCATCCACGTACGCATCGGTCAGCCCTTCACCCTCCCCATCATTGAGGGTAAGCTGGGGAAACCCATCCTCCAGCAAATGACAGACCTCATCATGTCCCGAGTCGCCGCCCTCCTCCCCCCCGATTATCGCGGCCACTACGCCTTCCCCAACTCCACACCCCAACAGTCAAGCCCGAATATCTAATATCAAGGACTCCACTCGTAATACCCACAATCCTTTCCTTCATGGTGATTATAGATATATGAACCGTGTTCGGTAATAAACAGACCGCTAATGTCATTCTGAGACGCAGTCGAAGAATCTAATCGCCGTGACTGTTGCCTCGCTTCTTTCATCACTACCAACGAAAGCTTTGTCATTCCGAGCGCAGTCGAGGAATCTGTTATGACTGAAACTTAGCTGGGCATATCACTGACACGCCACGCATATCTCCTTGCCTACCCGCGTTATCAACACCCCAGAACTGGCATGAGCCTCCCTTTTAGAAGAAGGCTGGCTCATCCAATTGTCACACACCTTGCTTAGCCTAATTGAGCAGTCGAAATAGTCCTGCCTGTAGCTTTGCAAATCTGTACCTTTCGCCTGTTGCATGTATAATCGAAGGGGGTATTCCGCCCAAAATTAACCCAAGAGAACACTTGAGCTAATTACATCTTGGCAATCCTTGATGAAATAAAAGCCCGCCTGGACATCGTCGACCTGGTGTCCCAGTACGTGCCATTGCAAAAGTCCGGCGCCAGCTATAAGGCCCTCTGCCCCTTCCACAACGAGAGGACCCCATCCTTCCACGTCTTTCCCAACCGCCAGACCTGGCGCTGCTTCGGCGCCTGCGCCGCCGGCGGAGACGCTTTCACCTTCGTCATGCGAAAGGAGAACCTGGACTTCCCCCAGACCCTCAAGCTCCTCGCCGACCGCGTCGGCGTCGTCCTCCCTACCCGCAAAGCCGCCTCCCATGACGATGCCCTGGTTAAAATTAACGAGGCCGCAGCCAGGTATTTCTCCCAGCATCTCAAATCCCCCGCGGGCGCCAAGGCCCTCGACTACCTCAAAGGCCGCGGCCTCACCTCCAAGACCATCGACGCCTTTCAGCTAGGCCTTAGCCCCAGCGACGGCCAGGCCCTCAAACGTCATCTCGTCTCCCTGGGCTACAAAGAGGAGCAGCTAGTCCTGGCCGGTCTCATGGCCCAGGCCACCGACGGCGGACACCAAGACCTCTTCCGCCGCCGCCTCATCTTCCCCATCTGGAACGCTGACGGCCAGCTCGCTGGCTTCGGCGGCCGCTCCATGGACGACTCGCCCCCCAAATATCTCAACTCCCGCCAGGGCCCCCTCTTCGACAAGGGCCGCATCCTCTTCGCCTATCACCTCGCCCTGCCCTCCATCCGGGAGAAGGGCCAGGCCGTAGTAGTTGAAGGTTATATGGACGCCATCGTCGCCCACCAGGAAGGCTTTGCCAACGTCATCGCCTCCATGGGCACCTCCCTGACAGAACATCAGGCTGTCACGCTGAAAAGCGTCACCAAAGAAGTCGTCCTGGCCCTGGACCCGGACGCCGCCGGCCAGGAGGCTACCCTTAGAGGCCTAGAATCCGCCTGGCAAGCCTTGCAGGGTCGTCCTGTAGCTCAATCTCGTGGCGTCACCCTCTACGAGCGGCCAAAAGGCCCCACCCTTAAGGTCGCGCCGCTTCCAGAAGGTGTGGATCCAGACGAAATTATTTTGAAGAGTAAGAATGAGTGGGACGGCATTACCAACGGTGCCCTAACTCTATGGGACTTCCTGAAGTCCTATGTCCCCAAAAGGTTTGATATTTCTGCCCCTGAGGGGAAAGACCGCACAGCTAGAATGATGATGAACATAGTCCATTGGACAACCAATGGCTTTGACCAGGACCGCTACCTGAACGAGCTGGCTGCCCTCCTTGGCGTCAGCCCCTCTATGCTAACCTCCCACTATGGCCAGCCCAAAGCTGCCCCGACGCGAAGGAACACTCCCAAGCCTGCCTCCAACGGCGCCGTCGCCCCCTTCGAAAAGCTAAACCAGGACCCCCTGGAGGAATACTCCCTCGCCCTCCTCCTTCAGGTGGCCCAGCTAGAGTCCGCTGCCTCCAGCCTCCGGTCCGAGCATTTCACCCGCCCCGAGAACCGGGAGGTCTTCTCCCACTGGCTCAAAGGCGCACCGCCGGAGCTTTTGGACCAGGACATCACCGCCCACTATTCCCATCTCTCCAGCAAGACCCTGCCTCCTTCCAACTCCAAGGAAAAAGAGGCGGCCTTCCAGCACTGCGCGCGGCGACTGGAGGAGCGCCGCCTTCGACGCCTTAAGGAAGAGGAAGCGCTCCGTCTGGCGGATATGGACCCCGGTGATATCTCTCAGCACCAGGATGAAATCCTTCGTGTGAATCAGGACATAGAAGCACTCTTTAAGACTAGGAGTGGATAGATAATGGCAACCCCCAGAAAATCTAGAAGCAAACAGAAAAGTGAAGAACAGTTCCTCGATACCTTAGGTGAAGAAGAGCAGCGAGGCGTCGGCATTGAGCAGCCCGCTCCCATCGCCATCCCTGAACCCACCGACGACATGGAGCACGAGGACGGCCGCTACATGGGCCGCCTCCCCGTCGAGGCCGAAGCCCCCGCCGCCGACTGGGAAGACCCCAAAGCCGAGGAGTTTCCCGCCGCCGCCGGACCTCGCGATGAAGAGCTCGCCGAGCAGGAAGAGGAGCCGGAGTGGGAACCCAGCCTTGAAGGCACCGAGGTCCTGGACGACCCCGTCCGCATGTACCTCCGTGAGATTGGCCGCGTTCAGCTCCTCACCTCCAAGGATGAGCGCGTCCTCGCCCGCAGAATGGAAGGCGGCAAACAGCTCACCACCCTCAAGGCGGAGTTGGAGGCTCGCACTGGCCGTCCTCCCCGCGCCTGGGAGATGACCCACCAGCTCCTCCAGCGTGTGGTGGACGCCGGCCCCCTCATCGCCTCCCTCGCCAAGCACCTCGGCCTTCCCAAAAATCTTAACCTCCGCCAGAT
The DNA here is from genome assembly GCA_016872285.1 of SAR202 cluster bacterium. Taxonomy (NCBI): domain Bacteria; kingdom Bacillati; phylum Chloroflexota; class Dehalococcoidia; species SAR202 cluster bacterium. The sequence goes on from VGZZ01000001.1 coordinate 19,137, forward strand.
CACCGGCAATCAGAAGCTCCGCGACGCCATTGACGTCATCCTCGATCCGGAGCTTATGGCCAAAGTAGCCCACGACCTCAAAAAGCCCCAGGCCGATGTCGATAAGGCCGTCATCAACCTCTCCCTGGATAGCTGGGTCCTGCCTCCCGAGGCCGTCGAGATTTTAGAGGACAGCACCATAAGCAAAATCCTCACCAATCTGGACTCCGGCGAGCTTCAAGACACCCTCCCCAGGCTGGAACCCCTCTTCAGGGCCAGCTTCCTCCGCGTCCAGGCCGAGGCCGACCGCGCCGAGGCCCACCTCACTGAGGCCAACCTCCGCCTGGTGGTCAGCGTCGCCAAAAAATACATCGGCCGCGGCATGTCTCTTCTCGACCTCATCCAGGAAGGCAACATCGGCCTCATCCGCGCCGTGGAGAAGTTTGACTACCGCAAGGGCTACAAGTTCTCCACCTACGCCACCTGGTGGATTCGACAGGCCATCACACGCGCCATCGCGGACCAGGCCCGCACTATCCGCATCCCCGTCCACATGGTGGAGACCATCAACAAGCTCATGCGCCACCACCGACGCCTCCTCCAGGACTACGGGCGCGAGCCTAGCCCGGACGAGATCGGCAAAGTCATGGAGCTTACCTCCGACCGTGTTGAGGAAATCCTGAAAATCTCCCAGGAGCCTGTCTCCCTCCAGACCCCCATCGGCGAGGAGGAGGACTCCCACCTCGGCGACTTCATCGAAGACCAGAGTGCCCCCGCCCCCTCTGAGGCCGCCTCCTTCCAGCTCCTCAAAGAACAGATCGACGATGTCCTCCACACCCTCACCGACCGCGAGCGCCGCGTCCTTCAGCTTCGCTTCGGCCTGGAAGACGGCCGCAGCCGCACCCTGGAGGAAGTGGGCCGCGAATTTGGCGTCACCCGCGAGCGCATCCGCCAAATCGAAGCCAAAGCCCTCCGCAAACTCCGCCACCCCACCCGCTCCCGCAAACTCAAAGACTTCCTGGACTAGCTTCTCCTCCCTTATCTGGTTCTCCCCCTTCGGCCTTCAGGCCGAAGGGGGAGAAGGTCGCCGCGCTTAAGTAGACGCCACGCAGTACAGAACCACTGTATGCTCACCGCATCCCAGGCCATCCCCTAGTCTCTTTGGACTATTGCCTGCCTTTCACCCATTATGTAAATTTCACCCATGGTGAACATTTCAACCCACATCCACAATCCCCTGCCACGACAGGGCGACGCCCGAAAGCTCATCCACCTCCTCGAAAGCCTCTCTGAGCGCGTCGGCCCCTACATCCTCGAGTCCGGCGCCCCCGTGGAGTTGACCCTCCAGCAAATCCGCGCCCTCGCCCTCCTCAAACGCGGCCCCCGCAATATCAGCCACCTCGCCGAGCAGCTAGGCATGACCCCCCTCCGCCGCCACCAGCTTCCTGGACCGCCTCGAAGACAAGGGCCTCGTGCAGCGCTTTGACGACCCCGACGACCGCCGCGTCGTCAAGTGCGGCCTCACCCCCCTGGGCCGCGAAGAGTCCCAGTCCCTAAATCAAATCGACCGGCAGCGTATAGGCTACCTCGTCAACCTCCTGAGCAACAGCGAGTTGGAGGCCATCTCCCACGCCCTCGACGTCCTCCTCTCCGCCTTCGACCGCGAGACCGCCTCCCTCGTTGACCCCCGCCCTTAAGCCACCCGTCTCAGCCGCTGGTTACATACATGACAACCAAGTGTGTGTAATTGTCATAGGAGTTACGCACTTGAATCTCGTTTCATATTCGGTTCAAGCGTCGCCACACCCACGATTCGTAGCCAACTGCGTAAGTCCTATGTCATTCTGAGACGCAGTCGAAGAATCTAATCGCCGTGAAGGCTGCCACGCTCCACTCTCGCTTCTACCCTGGCACCAAAATGTAGGGGCGAGGTCCCCTCGCCCGTCCCTTCCTCCCTCCCCTTTCCACACCCCTCCCTCTCCCCCTCCCGCCCCTAACTCCCCTTCCCCATCTCCACCGTGTACCGCGCCGCCTGGCTGCTGTGCCGGCTCATGCTCCCCACCACCAGCACCGCCTCCTCCAGCCCGGCCACATCCTTTATCTCAACGCTCCCATCATTCCCCTTATCCAACTCCACCCGCTTCGCTGACTTCACCCCGCCCCTAGTCTCCACCAGCCACACCGCATACCCCTGCTCAAACCTGTTGTCCGTAAGATAAAACCCCTCCGGCGTCCATCCCCCTGCGCTCGACGTATCGTCCAACAGCTTGATCTCCGGTATCGAAACATTGTCTACGCAGAACCCGGCTCCTCCCGTGGCGTCGTCAGTAACGTAATTAAGCCGCAGCAGCGCCTTCTTCCCCGCGTACGCCGACAGATCTATACTGTCCACAGCCCAGCTCTGGCTGGCCCCTGAATACCCGGGCCCAAACCCGTTCCCCACCGGGTTCTGCTCCACCGCCAGCCTCCCCTTCAAAATATCCCAGGTCACCCCGCCGTCCGTGGACACCAGCACATACCCGTAGTCCCAGTCCTGCTCAATGTCATACCACAGCCTCAGTTCCAGCGTGGCCCGCTGCGCCGCCGTCAGGTCTATCTCCCGAGTCAGCGTCGTGCTTATCGAATCCCCTCGATTGCTCCACCAGCACTTCCCTCCGTCCAGCGGCTCCACCGGCATCAACTGCGACGACGCCTCGCCGTTAAATCTGACCACCGACGGCTCTTTCACGTTCAGCTTTATGTACCGCGCCGAGTATTGCGGCTGCGCCAGTGTCGCCTTCTCGCCCGACGACAGATTATTGGTCGGCGTCGCCGCTATCTTCAGGTTGTCGTAGCCCAGAGGTCCGGCCTTGCTCTCGCCCATATAGTTGGCCGCCACCCATCGAGAGAACAGCCCGTCGAAGTCCTCCTTCGACCCTATCTTCTTAAGGTATTCCTCCACAGCGTATATGCCAGCCTCCTCCACCTCCCCCAGCATAGTCAGGTCGTTGTCCCTGGCATGCTGCCCCCGCAAAAACTCCGAGAATAGAAAGGCCGCGCCGTAGTTGGCCGAGCTGTTGGTGATGCTCAGCGGCCAGTGCACCAGCGACACCGGCTGCGACCCCAAAAACGCCCCCACCGTGAACGGCACCCGCCCGTACAGCAGCTCCGCCACCTGGGAAAGCCCCTCGTTCAGCCACGTCTCCTGCCCGCCGTTGATGTTCCATTGCGACGCGTGCTGCAACTCGTGGGCTAGCGTCGCCATGTACTCCGGCGACCCCACTCCCAGCGCCGTCACGCTGATGTATATCATCTTCTTTTCGTTGCTCAGCAGATGCACCGACTTGGGGTACTCGTCCGACGAGCTGTAATACCCTCCCACACCCCTAAGCTTCGCATGGAGAATCACCACTCTATGCCCCGGCGCCGCGTTCTCAGGCCACAGTGGCCCAAAGGTCTTCGTCACCATCGGATAGACCTTCTCCTCAAATTCCTTCGCCGACTGCTCCAGCCTGGCCCGGTCCACCGTCACCCCTTCCTGGAAATACCAGTAGGCGTGTTCCGACACAAGCTCTAGCTTCGCCTTGATAACCTCAGACTTCACATCCACCTGGACCATAATCGTGAAGGTCTCGTTGTGCCCCGACTCTAACCGGAGCGGCGGCTGCGTGTAATCAAACCCCTGTATCGGCCTCGCCGTCTTCAACGACAGCGCCCTGGCCAGCTCATACAGGTCCCGCTTTGTGGGCCGCGGCACACCTGCTAGTGGTGGCGCCGGCGTTGGTGTGGGCATCGCCGTAGGCGTTGGAGTAGGCGTGGCCGTGACCGTGGGCGCAGGCGTAGTGGCGGTAGTCGCCGTTGCCGCGGGCGTTCTGTTAGGTGTCGCTGATGGTAGGGGCGTGGCCGTCGATGTTGCCATCGGCGCCAATGTCGGCGTCTCGCTTGGCGTCGCCATGCTCCCTCGATTGCACCCCGCCACCAAAAGCGTCAGCCCTCCAACCAGTAACACGGCCAGGACCACGGCATAAAACGCTCGCGGCTTTCTCAACCCGTCCATCCTACGTCTTATTATCACAGCCTGAATTTGCTCTCTTGTCTCTTCGATTCAGTGTCAACACCATTTATTGCGAAGCCTAGCATACAATCTATAAGTTAATGTGGATTCCCCCGGGCGAGCATCCTTGATTCAACTATTCAGCCCTTTGATTCTATTTGCTTAGGGGTCTTACAAACAAAGTTCGATGCTGTGTCGCTTCCCAGTAACCTTCAGGTCCTCTCCTCCCTTGAGGGGGAGAGTTAGAAAGGGGGGTCAGGGTCTCGGTAGGGCGGGAGTACTGCTCATCACCTCTAAACAACTATTGAGCCTCCTCTATTTAAATACGTCCCACTTCTCTCCTTTGTTTCCTGCGCAGAGGCCCTTGTATCCCACCAAATATAGGCTAAACTATATCCAGCCTGACCTATACATTAAGAGTAACCCACCGAGCATATGGACAATAACACATCAGCAAACACTCCCAAAACCCTCACCCGGCGCCGTGTCCTCGGCATCACCCTCCTGGGCGCCGCTGGCCTCGCCGTCATGGGCACCGCCCTCAAGGGTCTCCCGGGGTTCCTGAAGCGCAATCCTGCCCCTGCCGACGGCCCCACCAAAGACCTCCCACAAGACTCCATCTTCCAGCCTCGGCAAAACAAAAAATCCTAATAGCTCATCACCTGACCATCGTGAAAAGACCTCCAGGATTTTGGAGGTCTTTTTAATTCCTATCGCTCTTGCTCGCTTGGTCTATCGCTTCCACGCCACGTAGTAGTAATGCTCAATATCCCCTTCGACGGTTTCGACGCTGATGTCCTTAAACCCCGCCTCGGCCATTAGCTCCTCCGCCTTCTGCTTGCCCCAGCACGTTCCCAATCCCTCCCCGCCATAAGCCAGCGATACCGTCATGCAGTGGAAAGTGCTGAAGGTGTACAGAAGAGGAGCTATTACGCCATCTGCGTTCTCTTCCAACAGGCTGGACGCGCCCTCGTCCATCATCAGGAAGGTCTCGCCGGGACGTAGAGCATCGTAAATCCCCTTAAGCACAACCCGCGGCCTCGCCTGGTCATGGATAGCATCGAATGCTGTCACTAGGTCGAAAGCCTCTTTCTGCCCCAGCTTCGCCACGTCCTTAGCCTCGAACCGCGCGTTACGAAGACCCCATGCTTTCGCCTCGTCAGAGCCTCGCTTTATCCCCTCTTCCGAGAAGTCGTACCCCACAATCCGGCTCTTGGGAAACGCCTTGGCCAGCACGTTTATCGCGTGGCCCGCCCCTGTCCCAACATCCGCCGCATCTATCCCCTTTTCAAGCCGCTCCCTCAGTCCAGGAACCAGCGGTATCATCTTCTTCACCAGCAGGTGGTCGTAAAGCGGCGCGCTGGTCTCCGCCATCACCTCGGAGAATCGAGGATAAGAAGAGTAGGGCACTCCCCCGCCCTTGCGAAAACACTCCACCAGCTCATCTTCCACTGTCCCAATCAGTGGAATCAACTGCGCGAAGAGGGCCAGGTTGTCCGGCCCCGCCTCCTTGGTGAGAAACGCCCCATGCTCCGGCGGCAGGCTGTACTTCTTGGTTGACGCGTCATACTCTACCACCTTCCCCACCACCAGCCCTCCAAGGCACTCCCGCACATACCGCTCATTAAGGCCCGCCGCCTTCGCAATCTCCCTACTCGTCGATGGCTTAATCTTAGCCATGGTCTCGAAGATCCCGGTGCGATAGGCCACACTGGTCAGAAATGTGAGGCCAGCCCCGTTCAGATTTCCTATCATCCTCCCCGCGAACGCCTCTGCCTTTGACTGGTCAATCTGCGTAGTCATCGCACCCTCCCGCTATTACATCTTTTTAGCGAGAAAACTCCCCTTAGCGATTATATTCGCCTTCTGACTCAAGCAAGACTAGGAATCCTCTACGGGCGCAGTAGCGCCCCCTTACCTACTAGGGCCTACTTGGCTTGTGCGCCCTGAAGTTTATCCCCAGCGTCCCAAAATTCGCCGCGCTGGAGGACTGGGGCGCCCCGCTGAACAGATCGGCCCGCCACGTGATCTCAAATCCCTGGAACCCCGCTTCCTCCACCACCAGCTGCAGCTCTGCTTCCAGCAGAGCGCCGGCAATTCAACCCGTCCAAAGGTCAATCTTGTCCTTGGCGCTCTGGGGGACTTCCTTCTGCACCAGGATGTCGCCAATCTGAAGCCGTCCTCCGGGCTTCAGCACACGAAACATCTCTCTAAACACGGCAGACTTGTCCGGGCACAGGTTCACCACCCCGTTCGACGTCACCACGTCCGCCCACCCGTCCTCCACCGGCAGCGACTCCGCCAGCCCCTGCTTGAACGACACGTTCTCCAGCCCCGCCTGGGCCGCTCCAGCTCGCGCCTTCTTTAGCATCTCCGGCGTCATATCCACTCCGATAACCCGCCCCAACGGCCCCACCATCCTGGCCGATATCAGGCTGTCGAAGCCCGCTCCGCTGCCCACGTCTACAACCTTCTTACCGGGCTTCAAAGCGCCCAGCGAGAAGGGGTTGCCCGTCCCCGCGAAGGACTCCAGCGTCCCTCGCGGCATCCAGTCCAGCATCGCCTTGTCGTAGCCCAGCATCTCCGCCAGCCGGCGGCCCGCGTGGAAGTGGAACCCCTTCTGCGGGTTCTCCGCCACCTCGGCGTACTCCTTGCTGATCTCTCGACGCAGCGTATTAAGATCCACGTTTGGTGTGCTTACTGTTGATGCCATTTCCATTCACCTCAAGAGTGACTTTAGAAGGTGATAACCCGGTCGTACTGCGCGTGCGCCGTGGCCGCGTCCACCGGCGTGCCAAACCCGCTGTTCTTGCCCTTAAAATCTTCCTCTGTGACCCCACGGGCCCTTCCGCAGAGTCCTCAAACCGATATTCTTACGTTGCGCTTTACCAGGAACTCCATCAGCTCCTTCAAGGGCGGCACGCCGATTCCCTGTATCTGCGAGGACATCTTATCCTTAATCAAGGGCGCTGCCTCCCCCATAAGGATTATCCCTGTCTCATGCCCCGCCTCAATGGCCCCCTTAGCCATCAAAAACGGAAAGGTAGCCCTGGTCGGGTCGTCCGTCCCGTGTGTCGCGATGTATAGTAACTTCGACATGATGTTCCTCCATCCTGAGTTTTTGCGCCGCCTTGTCCTTTTAGGCCCGCGGCTCATGTCTGCATTCTCAAACCCCTCGGACCTGCCATCAATTGTTAATTTCCAAACTCGTCTATTAACGAAAGGCAATGAATCGAATCTGTTCCACATCACCTCTTCCGCATCGTCACCCGATATAGCCTCCTCGGCAACGCCCCCTCCTCAAATTCTCCCATCTCCACCACTTCAAACCCCTTCGCCATCTCATCCACCTTCTCACGGCTGAAAAAGTGGACAATAAATCCGCCCGATTCGTACATGTCCTCCCCACGATGAATCCCCGCCCTATAATGCGCGTCCTTGGTATTTCGCGCCGTGTACACCATCAGCCCTCCCGGCCTCAGCACCCGCCGCACCTCCCCCATTAACCCCTCCAACTGCTCCGACGTCATCGCCATACACAAAAGCATGTGTGAATAACAGGCGTCAAAAGTTGCATCCTCAAACGGCAGGGGCTCCCTAACATCATGCCGCACCACCTTCAGCCGCCCCTCCAACTCCTGCGATTTCGCCTTGGCCGATATCGCCTCCGCCCCGCTCTCGGTGTACTCCAGTGTCGTAACCATGAAGCCTCTCCGCGCCAGGTAAACGCTGTCCCGACCCTGCCCTCCCCCCAGTTCCAGGACATCCTTCACACCCTCGCTCTTAAAAAGCTTCGCCGCATACCGCCCCGTCTGGCTCGCGTCCGTTCCCAGCATATCCGGGTTCTGCGAAAACACCCGCTCCCAGTGATTCTTCTGTGCGTCCAATGCCTTCAGTTCCAAAGGCTCTATACGTTTCTTCAAATTAACGCTCCTGGCCTTACCTTGGTTTACATTTGCTCGGTGATGTTACAAACTAAGCGAGGTGTATGGCTCCCATTCCTGAACCCCTTCAGGTCCTCTCCCCCCTTGAGGGGGAGAGCTAGAGAGGGGGGTCGGGGTAGAGGGGTAGGGTCTGCTCGGCACCACTCCAAGCAAATAGATGGAATAGTACCCTTATTGACACCCTAGAACCTTGGTAGCCTACAATCAATTGCGCTTTCTAAAACTATCCCATTGACCGTAGGAAATAATGGGTCCTAACTTCCACCACCTGGAAATCTTTCACGCCGTCGCCCGCCTCGGCAGCTTCTCCAAAGCCAGCGAGGAGCTTCTCATCGGCCAGCCCTCCGTCTCCCTCCAGATACGAGACCTGGAACGCTACTACGGCGCGCCCCTTTTCCATCGACAGGGCCGCAAAATCCGACTCACTGACATCGGCGAAATCGTCTACCGTTACACTGAGCAGATCTTCAAGACCTCTAACGAGATGGAGCGCGCCGTGGACCGCCTCAAGCAGGCAGTCACCGGCCGCCTCGTCCTCGGCGCCAGTTCCACCCCTGGCGAGTACCTCGCCCCCCGTCTCCTAGGCCGATTTACCAAGATTTACCCGGGCGTGGAGGTCTCCCTTCAGATCGCCAACACCTCCCACGTTATCGCTCAGGTGGTCGCCCGCAATATCGACCTCGGCCTCGTCGGCGCCAAGGCCGACAACCCCTCCGTCGAAGCCAAGGAGATCTACACCGACCGCCTCGCCGTCTTCGCCGCCCCCGACCATCCCCTCGCCTCCAGAAAGTCCGTCCACCTGACCGAGCTTGTCCAGCACCCCTTTGTCATGCGTGAGAACGGCTCCGCCACCCGAAGCGTGGCCGAAGACTATTTCAAAAAGCTGGATTTGCCCATCAAAATGTCCATGGAAGTCAGCAACAATGAGGCGGTGAAACGCGCCGTGGCCGCCGGCCTCGGCGTCGGCGTCCTCTCCAGCCTCGCGTTGGAGGTAGACCTCGCCGCCGGCGCCGTCCAGCTAGTCGACGTCCCCGTCTTCGACTGCCGGCGTTCCTTCTACATCCTCCACCACCGCCAAGCCTACCTCTCCCGTGTCCAACAGGCCTTCTTAGACCTCATCCCAGACCTCCCCGAGTCCTAACCGATTCTTCTCAGGCAAAGGGCGTTAGGAAACGTCACCTCAATCCTGGCATAGACATTGTGGGCCGGGGTTCTTGGAGTCTGGTTCTCCCCCTTTCCCCTGAAAGGCGAAGGGAGAGTTAGACGCCGTCCTGAGCCTGGCCGAAGGAGGGGGTTGTGATGAATATTTTTCCCTTCCCCTTCCAGCAGGCTGTACTCAGTCCCTATGCAGTCGGGAAAGGGGCTGCAAGTTCGCCGTGGCGAGATAAAGGGGATGGTATCTCGCTTATGTAACTGGAAAACCAAAGAGAAACACCCCCTTAAACAATTGCTGGCATAACAAGCAGGCCACTACCATAAATTCCCAGCCATGGCTTCAACATCACACGCCCCATCCCACATCCCAAGCGCCCCTCCAGCTCGCACAGTAAAGCGCGCCCTGCGACTATCCACCATGGAAGGCGTGGCCTTTGGGGCCTTCATTGGTCTTGGGGAACACTTCATCCTTGCCTTCGCAGTGGCTATGTCTGGCAGCAGCCTGGAAATCGGCCTGCTGGCGTCCCTGCCCGGCTTCCTAGGCTCCATTGCCCAACTCTTTGACACACGTCTAGTCCAATTGCTCAAGAGCAGAAAAGCAGTAGTCCTCATTTTTGCCTTGGCCCAGGGCCTTATCCTCCTGCCTTTAATAGCAGTCGTCTTTATAGATTCGGGTCAGGGCGTGTGGTGGCTCGTCTTATTCGCCAGCCTTTATTCCATCTTTGGTGCTCTTATCTCGCCTGCTTGGGGTAGCATCATGTCCCAGCTAGTCCCTGGAAAGCTGCGGGGCAGTTACTTTTCCAGGCGCAGCCGTCTTTCCACTTTAGCTAACGTGATGTCATTTCTTCTGGCAGGGCTATTTCTGAATCAACTCGTCGAAAAGGAACTCTGGGGATTCGCCGTCCTGTTTGGCGCTGCCGTTGTAGCCAGACTTATATCCTGGGCATTGCTTACCCGGCTCCATGAGCCGGACAAAGAGCTATACCAGGTTGCCCACGCCTCGCACACCTCCAACAATGCTCAACGCCATAACCTCCGCACCTACTTGCTTTTCCTCTTCTGCATGAGCTTTGCCGTAAACATCGCCAGCCCCTACTTTACCCTTTACCAGCTTCGAGACCTTGGCATGGACTACCTTACTTTTGTCGCCTTAGAGGCTGTATCCACTTTGGCTACTCTGGTAGCTATCACCCACTGGGGCCAGGCGACCGCGCTGGAAATCGTAAAATTCTGCTCCTGACCTCCCTCCTCATTCCCTTTGTCCCCCTGCTTTGGATTCCCTCCTCTAACTTCATGTACATAGCCTTGATACAAGCCTTTTCTGGGCTGGCGTGGGCTGGCTTCAATCTCTGCTCGGTAAACTATCTCTACGACGCCACCCATCCAGATAACAGGACTCGCTATTTGGCATACTTTAGCGCCGGCATGGGCATGACAGCAGGATTGGGCGCTCTGACCGGCGGATATATCCTCGAATGGCTGCCGGCTCTTCGGGGACATCAGATAATTACTCTTTTCCTAATATCTGGCCTCTTACGTTTGTTAACCACAGCGGCATTCATATCTCGTGTAAAAGAGGTAAGGAAAGTTAGCAACCTTCCCGCCAGCCAGCTATTTCATATCCTCATCGGTGGCCGGAGCGTTCATCGACGCGTCATTCACCACCACTCCCCACTCCACCACTTTCATCTTGGGAAAACCAAAGTCGGACAAGCCAACGGCCATCGGCCCTGAGCCCCTACCTCCTCCCAAACTCCCTCTCCAAGTGCCTGGAACTCAAATGCAGCATCGTCGGCCTCCCATGTGGACACGTATGCGGGTTCACCGCCCCCTCCAGCAGCCGCACCATCTCCTCCATCTCCCGCTGGCTAAGTCCCTTCCCCGCTCTTACTGACCCGTGGCACGCTATCGACGCCGCCAGCGCCTCCCGCCGGTCCTTCACTCTCGCCTCCCTTGACATCATCTCCACCACCTCCAGGAACCCCCTCGACGGGTCCCCCTCCCCCATAGCCACAGGCGCCGCCCTCAGCAGATACGACCCTCCCCCAAACGCCTCCAGCGAAAACCCGTAAGCCTCCATCTCTTCCCTCGACTCCTCCACGACTCCCGCCTGCAGCGCGTCCACCTCCACCGTCACCGGCTCCAACAGCGCCTGCTGCGACGGCTTCCCCTCCTTCATCTCCCTCAATATCCGCTCGTACAGCACACACTCGTGCGCTGCATGTTGGTCGATTAAAAATATCCCGTCCGGTCCCTCCGCCACAATGTACGTCGACGACGCCTGCCCCAGCACCCGCAGCCTCGGCCCCGCCTCCTTCAGTGTGGGGGACTGTCCCATCTCGTCTGGTCCTCTCCCCCCTTGAGGCCTGTCCTGAGCCTGGTCGAAGGAGGGAGAGCTAGAGAGGGGGGTCGGGGTTGGGCGGGCGGATGTCCCAGACCCCAACGGAGCCTGGTAGTCCATCGGCGAAAGCCTCAACCCGCCTTCCGCTCCCCTCGACGGCAAATGCACCGTCGGCACCGGCGACGCCTCCACCAGCGCCGCCCTCACCGCCTTCTGCACCGAGCTGAACGCCCTGTCCTCGTTCCTGAACCGCACCTCCCGCTTGGCCGGATGCACGTTCACATCCACTTCCTCCGGCGGCACGGTCAAGTTAATAACCGCCAGCGGATACCTCCCCTGCGGCATCAGCCCCTTGTAGGACTCCTCCAGCGCGACCAAAAGCAATCGGCTCTGCACCCACCGTCGATTTACAAAAAACGTTATCTGGCTTCTATTCGACCTCTCCAGCGACGGCGGCCCCACATACCCCTCCACCTCATACCCCCGCCGCCTGCCGGAAGCCTGCCCTTGGCTCCCCTGGTCTCGCCTTCCTCCGCTTCTTGCCGTGGAAGGACCAAGAGCCTGTTCTGAGGAAGCCTGCCATGAGCCTGATCGAAGGGTCGAAGGAAGAAGGACCTCCCCTTCAGGTCCCTTCTCCCCTTGTGGGAGAAGGTTAGGATGAGGGGTGAAACCCTGCTGACCAGGCTCCATCTGGCTGGCTGCTTCTCGTTGGGTCTCCCCGTCTACTCCTCTCCCTCCTTGAGGGTGAGAGCTAGAGAGAGGGATCGGGGTGGTAAACGGTGGGTTCTCTCCCTCATCCTCCAACTCACCCCTCCGCCCTCCCACAGCCAGCAGCCGCCTCGCCGTCTCCGCCCCATATACCGACGCCACCGCCTCCTCCATCCGACCCGTCCCCGTCGACCGCAGCGAATCGCTCCCATCCATCGTCAAATGAAATCGTACTTCTGGAAAAGCCAGGATAAACTTTGAAATAAGGTCTTTTATCCGCCCCGACTCCGCTGTAGGCGACCGCAGGAACTTTCGACGCGCCGGCACGTTCTCGAACAGGTCCGTCACCGTCACCGACGTCCCCACGGGGCTCCCCGCCGGCCCCTCCCTCTCTACCGCGCCCCACTGGAGCCTCACCTCCCACCCCTGCTCAGACCCCGCCGACCGTGTCAGCATCCGCACCCGAGACACCGACGCTATGCTCGGCAGCGCCTCCCCTCTAAACCCCAGCGTGGCGATCTGCTCCAGGTCTTCAATATCTTTTAGCTTGCTCGTAGCGTGGCGCTCAAAGGCCAGCGCGGCTTCTTTCGACTCTATCCCCCGCCCATTATCCACCACCCGGATCAACTCTGCCCCGCCGGCCCTCACCTCCACCGTCACCTGCGTCGCCCCTGCGTCCAGGGAATTCTCCACCAGCTCCTTCACCACCGACGCAGGCCGCTCCACCACCTCCCCCGCCGCTATCTTAGACGCTACATCGCCTGCCAGTACCCTAATCGCCATGCCCTTATGTTACCACAACACCAGACTTAGGGGTTCTCAGATGTCATCCATAAGGGACCAAGAGGAGATGAGCGTCATCTCCTCTTGGTCTGGGTCTCGGGGTGTCCCATCAGGTTCTCCCCCTTCGGCCTGGAAGGCGAAGGGGGAGTTAGAGGGGGTTGTGGTTTTATTAATCTCTTTCCCTCTTCTCCCGATTACGGGAGAAGAGGGACAAAGGGTGATGAGGGTTCCCCGTTGATTCCAAGGCCTGCCCTCGCATCAGCAGACCCCACATTTGGAGCCCCCGCACCCGCGGCCCGCCCCTACCTGTTCGGCGGCGCCCCGCTAATGTCCGCCAGCGCCGACTCTCTATCCTTCGCCAGCGCCAGGTCCCCTATCGATACAAACCCCACCGGCCTGTCCCCATCCACTACCGGCAGCCGTCGAATCGCCTTCTCGCGCATCAACCGCACCGCCTGGTCCGCGTCATCCGTCGACGATACTGTAACCAGATCCTTGCTCGTTATCTCCTCCAGCTTCGTCGTGGATGGGTCTTTCCCTTGAGCAATAGCCCTGACCACTATATCCCTGTCCGTCACAATCCCTAAGATCTTGCTGTCCTCGCCGATGACCACTACGTCGCCAATATCATTCTCCCGCATCATGTTCGCCGCCTCCCAGATGGAAGCGGACTTCGGCAGCGACTTCAGATTATTATTCATCACATCCTGTACCGTCTGCGCCACAACTCCACCTTTTTCTTTCTCGGCTTCGACCACGTTGCCTGGTCATCGCCGTTATTGCTCGACGCCCCCTACATCGAACGTTCTCTTGGGCGGCGTCCATCTCCATTCTTTAAGACTATTACTTGAATGCTAGATGTCATCATCCAAAAGTTTTAAACAAGACAGGAAATTCCACTCGCGCTTGTCTACAAACATGCGCCACCAATAAAAAGGGGCTGTCCGGCGCGCCGGACAGCCCCCGAGATCAGGTGGTTGAAGCAGCCTAGAGCTTAATGCACCACACCGTACGCCACTTCCCCATGCTGGCTCACGTCCAGCCCCCTCGTCTCTTCCTCCTCCGACACCCTCAGGCCAATAGTCTTCTTCAACACCCACAGGATGCCGCAGGTCCCCACAAAAGCCCAGGCAGACGCCACTCCAATCGTCACCACCTGCCACAGTATCTGCTCGCCCCGTCCCATACCCGGTTGAGTCAGCGCCTCGAAGCTCAGGTACCCTACCCCTACGAATAACCCTGTGGCCAGAATACCCCAAGCGCCCGCCACACCATGCACCGCCCAAACGTCCAGCGAGTCGTCAAATCCCATCCTTGTCTTTATCTTTACCGCGGCGTAGCACGCCAGGCCTGCCACAAACCCGATCGCGATAGCCGGCATCGGCCCCACAAACCCCGCCGCAGGCGTTATAGCCGCCAGTCCCACCACCGCTCCCACAGCGGCCCCTACCACGCTAATCTTATTCGTGGCCTGCCAGTAGAGCGCCACCCAGGTCAGCGCCGCCGTGCAGGCCGCCGTGTTCGTCACCACAAAGGCGTTGGTGGCCGCCCCCAGCGACGACAGCGCGCTCCCCGCGTTAAACCCAAACCACCCAAACCAAAGCAGTCCCGTTCCCAGAATTACAAAAGGAATGTTGGCCGGCTCCATCTTCTCAGAGCCTGATTGTATCCGCCTGCCAAAAATCAGGGCCGCCGCCATCGCCGCTACGCCCGCGCTTATATGCACCACCGCGCCTCCGGCAAAGTCCAGCGCCCCCTCTCCGCCCAGCGCTCCCAGCCAGCCGTTGGTGCTCCACAGCCAGTGCGCCAGCGGCGCGTACACAATCGTCGACCACAAAATCAGGAACACCACTATGGTCCGGAACCTCACCCGCTCCACAATTGCCCCTGTGATCAAAGCAGGCGTTATAATCGCGAACTTCGCCTGGAATATCATGAACGCCTGATGCGGTATCGTCGCCGAATACGGCCCCGCCTCCGTCGCCGACACGTCCTTCAGCCCAAACCACTTCAGATTCCCCACCAGGCCCCATCCCTCCCAGTCCGGCCCAAAGGCTAGGCTGTAACCCCACAGCACCCATACCAGCCCTACCACAGCCATCGCTATGAAGCTCAGCATCATCGTGTTCAGCACATTCTTCTGGCGCACCAGCCCCGCATAGAAAAACGCCAAACCGGGCGTCATCAGCAGCACTAGGCCGGATGCCATCAGCACCCACGCGGTATCGCCCTTATCTATCACGGCTTCTCCTCCTTGTTTAGCCCTGAAGGCGTTTGCAGACGGCGGCTCCCCGTCTCTCCAAACAAGGCGTCCCCGCCTGTCGAGGCCATGCTAGGCTTTTGCCGCGCGGCAAGTCAATAAGTTATGTCTACCACATAATCGATGTTTTCGACCCTCTACCCCCGCCTAGCCCTGAACTGCGGGTCGTCGCACACCCCCTTGGCCGCGAACTCCATCGCCGCCTTCAGCACCCTCTCCATCTCCCTATCCCCCGTCGTCGACGCGTAATACGGCGGCACCCACAACCCGCCAAAGGCGCCCACCACCTCCGGGTCGTCGTCCACCACAAAGTCCGGCGCCGCCAGCACCCCCATCTCCGTCAGACGCTTCACATGGTCATACTGCGGCTTGTGGTATACCCCACTCACCAACTCCTCCAGCTTGTGCCGCCTCACCGCCTCCTTCCGCACCCCTACCCCCGACCACACATACACCCTATGCCCCCCATCAATAAGACCCACCATCGTCTCCCGAGTCCCCGGCCTCAACGAGTTATCCATCCCTAGTATCGTCTGGTCCACATCAAAAAATACGTTCATCTTCCCTTTCATCGTTCCAGCCTTCCGCCGGAATTTAGTCCTCTCCCCCTCCTGGGGGCTGGGTCTGGTACGTCATTTCGACCCGCCTCTGGCGGGAGAAATCTCAGCGACCGTCCGCTGCCATTACCCTTCGTGTGGCAAACCGCGTCTTCCCTAAAGGCTGGCTAAACAAACCAGGGCTAAGTGATAAGATAAAGCCCTGTCATCCTGAGCGAAGTCGGTACTCCGACGTAGCCGAAGGGTCTAATCGCCGTGCTTGCTGCCACCTCACCGCTAGCCCTCTTCCTTTAGGTCCCCTTCCTCCTCACTCCACTGCCTCCTTCACCTCCTTCTCCCCAATCGCCAGTCTCCCGTCCACCTCCGCCATCGGCCGACGGATCAGCCGCGGCTCCTTCAGCATCAATCGAATCATATCGTCCGCGCTCAGCCTCCCCTGCTCCAAGCCCATCGACTTAAAGCTCGGGCTCTTCCACGAAAACATATCCGCCAGCCTCGACTTTTTCGCCAGCTCCCTCAGCTCCGACTCGCTGAACGGCTCCTTGAAAAAGTCCCGTTCCTCAAAATCCACGCCCTTTAACGAGAGAAACTCCCTCGTCTTGCGGCATTGCGTTCACTTCGGCCACCAGTACAGTGTCACCTTCTTTGCCATGATTCCCTCCGTTCTCGGAACTCAATCACATATTCTACTCTTCGCATCAACACAAACCTCACCGTTTGCTCAATGATGCCTAGGCGGTTAATATGGCGGCGTACCCTCCAAGCCCCCTCACCCGTCATGGAGACCCCTATATGAAATATGACATCATCATCGTCGGCGCGGGCTCCGCCGGCTGCGTCCTCGCCGCCCGACTCTCGGAAAACCCCCGCCGCTCCGTCCTCCTCCTCGAGGCCGGCCCCGACTATCCCGACCTCCAATTCCTCCCCGACGACCTGAAATACGGCTACACCCGCAACGCCGAGGCCCGTACCGGCAAGCACAACTGGTCCCTCACCGGGGACATCACCTCCACTCAGACCCGCGTCCACGTCGCTCAGGGCAAGGTCGTCGGCGGCTCCGGCGCTATCAACGGCCAGACCTTCCTCCGCGCCATCCCCCAGGACCATGACGACTGGGCCGCCCTCGGCAACACCGAATGGAGCTACGCCAAAGTCCTCCCCTTTTACCGAAAGATGGAGCGCGATCTGGACATCTCCGACGACTACCACGGCGCCGACGGCCCTATCCCCGTCCTCCGTCGCAAGCACGGCGAATGGCAGCCTTACCACTCCGCCTTCTACAAGGCCTGCGTCGCCGAGGGCTTCCCCGAGGACCCCGACATGAACGGCCCCAACACCGCCGGCGTCGGCCTCCTACCCATGAACAATCCAGACGGCATCCGAATGAGCGCTGCCCTCACCCACCTCGCTCCAGCCCGCCACCGCCTCAACCTCACCATCCGGCCCAACGTCCTCGTCACCCGCGTTATCATCGACAACAAGCGCGCCATGGCCGTCGAGGCCGAAAGCGCCGGTCAGAAGTTCACCATCGAGGGCGGCGAAATCATCCTCGCCGCCGGCGGCCTCCGCTCCCCACACCTCCTCCTCCTCTCCGGCGTCGGCCCCGCCGACCACCTCCGCGCCGTCGGCATCCCCGTCGCCCATCACTCCCCCGCCGTCGGCCAGCACCTCACCAACCACCCCAACGCCAGCGTCACCTTCCGCGTCCGTGACGGCGTCCCCCTTACCCTCGGCCCCAACACCGTCCGCCTCTCCGCCCGCTACACCGCCAGCGACTCCACCACCCCCAACGACATGGCCCTCCTCACCTCCTCCATCTATAACCCCGTCACCGGCGAGTATTTGCCCGATCGCGGCATCCGAATCTCCTGCTCCCTCTCCCTCCCCGCGGGCGCCGGCGACCTGCGGCTCTCCTCCGCCGACCCTCACCAGCAGCCCGCCTTCAATTACCGATATCTCGAAGATCCCTACGACCGCCAGCGCCTTCGCGAGGGCGTCCGCCTCTGTATGCGCCTGGGCCAGAGTGCCGCCTACAAAAACGTTGTCACCCAGCGCACCGGCCCCACCAACGACGACCTCGCCTCCGACAAAGCCCTGGACGCGTGGCTCCTCGCCACCGTCGGCACCGCCCGCCACGTCTCCGGCACATGCAAAATGGGCCCCGCCTCAGACCCTAAAGCCGTCGTTGACCAGTATTGCCGGGTCCACGGCATTGACGCTCTCCGCGTCGCCGACGCCTCCATCATCCCCCAGATCACCCGCGCCAACACCAACGCCCCCGTCATCCTCATAGCCGAGCGCCTCGCCGCCTGGCTCTCCTAATTCCTTTACTTCCCACGAGTCGGCGTCGGAGGCAGCGGCCAACCAGAAGGCTGAATCGACGTGCACTCATGCCGCACTTCCACACTGCCCTCGGTGAATTTAAAGTCTAGATGCAGCCGCCAATCGTCGCGCTCATACGTATTCGGCTCCACCTCCCGCCACCCCAGATACCCCAGGTATTCTCGGAACCATGCCTCCACCTCATCAGCGTCTTCGCCATTCACCAGTTCGCAATACTTCCCATCGCACACGCCGAAGACACCCTTGGGATGATGCGGAACCCCACGATGTGTCTGCCGAAGGTCAATCTCCATGTGCTCCGTCTCAAAACGCAGTATCACAATAGGATCGTCAAAGGACGGGTCCCGCACCCACACCTGGAGCGCGTCCTTCTCCTCCTTCACCAACCTCCAGCCGCGCCCAAGCATTGCGTAGCGGTAGAATTCTGCCGCGTCCCCCGGTCCAGTCTGGTCATAACGATACGGCGTGCTCGGCGCGCTGTAAGCAATCATCGAATCAAAGCTCGGCAGACCTCCCTCAGGCCATGATTGGGACGGAAGGCTCAAAATCGGAAGCACAGGCGTCACTTTCACGCCATACGTCTTGTCGTTAATCTTGAAGGCCTTCATAGGCCCAACCCCGCTCAGACGTACCGCTCGACGCGCGTCATCCCCATGCAGATGCCCCACTAGATTAGATGGCCATTCACCCGCCGCAGCGGTGCCATCCGCAGCCAAAGTCTCCACCACCACCTCGTCCGGCTCCATTACCCCCGCATCCTTCGGCAGAGCATCCGTAGCCGTGCGATAGATGCCACGAAGCCGCTCCAGCGTCTCATGATTCTGCTCCCCGGGCCAGGCCTGCTCAAGATTCATTCCGTAGACGCTCACCGTCCTCCGGCCCCGTCCCGCGTAAACCGAAAAAAGTGTTCTGTCCATCCGTCCCGCCGACTCCCACGTAATGCTCCTCCAACTCGTTCAGGACCACCGCCTCGGAAACAATTTTCAGCACGGCGCCCCCATCTATCCACCCCTCACGAAAAATTCCCTCAGTATCGATGAAAACCACGCGTCCATCTCCCCATATAGTGAGCTCATACACCATCTCGCTTCCTAAATTCCGATCGAACAGGCCGCCGCCATGCTGGAACTGGAACACTGGCCGGTCGGGAGGATACGTCCGGGCCAGCAGACGCAGCCGCACCTCCCCCATCACTGCCTCGTCTCCCAGGACCGCCTGCAGCCGTCGCTCCGCCTCATCTCCATTCACCCGGTTATACCGCGGCAGTATCTCGCCTTCTCTATCCAGGTGAATCGTCGACATTGTTGGAATATGATGGATCGCCGCCGCATCAATGAAATCGACTATGCGCGATTCCCACTCCCACGGCGCCGGGCGAATCTGTACCTGAACATCCTCGTCGATGACTATCTTCCGCGCGTCCGAGACCGACGCCAGGTGTTCCCTAAGGTCCTCCGGCGTATGAATTCCTTCAGACGGCAGGCGTGGTGATGGTGTGGCCGTCGCCTCAACACTCCAGGGAGTCAGGTCTCCACAGCCCGTAGCCAACAGCAAAGCTGATAGCGCAAGAAATAGCCGTATTCCAAAGGACCCAACATCCGGTCTTCGCAAATCGCCCCCTGTCATCCGTCTACTAATTTAGACGTTATCCCCTTTTGAAAGGTTCCTGGTCACTACGCCCCAGTGACATCTGCCTATTGCCTTAAGCCTCTACCTTACTCTATCCTGTACCTCCCGCCGCCAACCGTCCTACCCGCGGACTTCCCTCCGTGGAGATGCCTGGGAAGGTATAAATTTAGAAAACGATTCCGTATCTGGCCCACATCTGACATTTTGATTCGTTCTCGGAAAATTAAACACCTTGACCTTATTCAATAGCGAAATCCCGATGACAATCGGGAAACCTTTTTCTTGGGGGTCCGCCAGTCCAACAAAACAAATCAGAGCAAAAGGCAGGTTGTTTTTGAGCACCGAAGCTCTATTCAATCGCGAAATCCCGATGCTAATCGGGACGGTTGTTTTTGGCCAGTCTAGGCACAAAAAGAAACTTTATTCAGAGAAACAACCTGTTTGCTTCCTCCCCGCCAATGACCATCTACCCCCGCATCTTAAAAAATGACTAAAACGGCATCGTGCCTAACTTGTGCCTAAATCTTCGAGTCGTTTTGAGGAAAAATTGCAAAACGACTCCCCGGAAACAAATCCCTGCATCATAGTCAACCTGAGTGTTCCCCAAAAATTACACCACTACCGCCACCACCATCGCCGCCATCGCGAGGACAACCGACGCCACGGTGATAACCAGCAGCGTCCTCATCCCCTTCGTCGCCGTTTCCAGCCCCTGCTCCAACCCCTCCACCGACAAAGACAACCTCGCCAATATATCCGCCTGCCTCGCGCTCCTCGACTCCAACTGGCCCAATCGCGCACGCATCTCCTCAATGGAGGTCTCATCACCATCCACGGTCCCACCACGGCGCGCCTCCATCGCCTTACGCGCCTCCCTCACCATAGGCAGCACATCCTTAGTAGCCGTCCTTACCAACCCGCCAAATCGGACCAGCGCTAACACATTCCCTAACACGTCCCACACCTCCAACCCTTCTTAGGATTTTCTAATATGATCGATGCGAGTACGACTACCCGCCTGATGCTAATTGAGGATTGGGGCCTATGATATAGATGTGTACATGTCATTCTGAGCCTGCGAAGAATCTAATCACCGTGACTGCTGCCACTCCTCATCTTGCTCATAATGAAATCGTGTTGTCATTCCGAGCGGAGTGCCGATGTACTCGTCGGGACGCAGTCGAGGAATCTGTTATGACCACAGCCTAGCTACGCACATCACCACCTCACCCTACATCTATTCTAGTTTACATGCGGTATTAACGCCTCAGAACAAGCGATGCGTAACTCAAGAGCCAGGTAGGCACTCTACCCTTCCTCCCTCGCCCTCTTTTGCAGCTCAAACAGCTTATTTATCGCCTCCAGCGGCGTCATCGCGCTCACGTCCAGCCCCCGTAGCTCCTCCGACACTCCGCCATCCCCGCTCCCAAACAGCCCCATCTGCTGCGCCGGCGTCCCCTTGCCCCTCTTCTTCGTAGCCACCCCATTATTCACCATCGACCCCGCCTCCAATTCCCCTAGAACCTCCCACGCCCTCTGCACCACGCTCCGGGGCAGCCCGGCCAGTTGCGCCACATGCACCCCATAGCTCCGGTCCGCGCCCCCAGGCACTATGCGATGCAGGAACACCAGCCGCCCGCCCTCCTCCGCCACCGATACGCTGAAGTTCCGCACCCGAGGCAGCCCGCCGTGGTGGGCCAGTTCCGTCAGTTCATGATAGTGCGTCGCGAACAACGTCCTGCACCCCAATCTCGGCGAGTTGTGGATATGCTCCGCCACTGCCCTCGCGATGGAGAGTCCGTCGTAAGTGCTCGTCCCCCGCCCTATCTCGTCCAGTATCACCAGCGACCGCGGCGTCGCCTGGTTCAATATCGCCGCCGTCTCCACCATCTCCACCATGAACGTGGACTGCCCCGTCGACAGGTCGTCCTGCAACCCCACACGAGTAAATATCCTGTCCGCCATCCCTATCTTCGCTCTCTCCGCCGGCACAAAGCTCCCTATTTGCGCCATCAGTGTTATCAGCGCCGCCTGCCGGATAAACGTGGACTTGCCGGACATGTTCGGCCCCGTGATCATCAAAAGCTGCGCGTCGTCGTTGGCCATGTACAGGTCGTTGGGCACAAAGGTCCCCGCCGCCAGCACCCGCTCCACCATGGGGTGTCGGCCCGCCTTTATGTCGATAGACCCCTCCAATGTCAACTCAGGCCGCACGTATCCGTACCGCGACGCCGCTTCCGCCAGCGACGCCACTCCGTCTGTCTCGGCCAGCGACGCCGCCAGCTCCATCAGCCCCGCCGACTGCTCCAGGACTTGCCCGCACACCTGCCGCCATATGTCACGCTCCAGCGTCTCGATGCGCTCTTGCGCGTTCAGTATCAGCGACTCGTACTCTTTAAGCTCCGGCGTCACATACCGCTCGCCGTTGGTGATAGTCTGCCGCCGCTCATATCTAGCAGGCGCCTGCGACAGGTTGGCCTTGCTCACCTCAATGTAATACCCGAAGACCCGGTTATACCCCACCTTCAGCGACTTTATCCCCGTCGCCTCCCGCTCCTTCCTCTCCAATCCTGCTATGAACTCCCTCGCATTCCCCGACGCGTCCCTCAATCTGTCCAGCTCCTCCGAAAACCCCCGCCGAATAACCCTTCCCTCCCCCGGCATCCCCACCGGCTCCGCCTCCACCGCCGCCTCCACCAGCCCCGCCACCTCCGGAAAGTTGCGCAAGGCGGCACCGACAAATTTCACTCCTTCTCCCCTTGTGGGAGAAAATGCAGGTTGAGGGGTGAAACCCTGCTGACCAGGGCTCATCTGACTACCCACACCTCCTCGGCTTCCTTCTGGTCTCTTCCCCCCTTGAGGGGGAAGATTAAGATGGGGGGTCGGGGTGGTGCGTGGGGGGTTGTCCCTAATCATCTCCCTCAACCTCCCCGACGCCCTCAAACTCTCCTTCAACGCCAGCAAGTCCCTCGGCGACGCCTTCTCCAGCCTCATCCGACCCAAAATCCTCTCTATATCCGATACCTTCCCCAGCATATTCCGAGTCTCCTCTCGCCTCATCATATCTCCGCAAAAATACGCCACCCCCTCCTGCCGCCGCAGCAACGCCTCCAGATTCAACAGCGGCTGTCCCACCCACCGACGCAGCAGTCTCGCCCCCATAGGCGTCTTCGTGAAGTCCAGCACCTTCAGCAGCGACAGCTCCGACTCACCCCACCGCCCGCTCTGGAACAGCTCTAGGTTCCGCACCGTCTGCGCGTCCAGCGCCATGTAATCCCCCACCGAATACACCGATAGCGACGTCACCTGTCCCAAAGCCCCAGGCTGCGTCTGGTCCAAATACTCTAGTATCGCCCCCACCGCCCCCGTCGCCAGCGGCAGGTTTTCGCACCCAAAGGCCTCCAGGCTCATCACCCCGAACTTGTCTTTCAACATTTCCTCGGCATGCATTGGCTCAAAAGCCCTCGAATTGAAGGGCGTGACCACCTGCACGTTCAGCTCCCCCGCCAACCCTTCCTGCCCCTGCGGCGCCAGCACTTCCGACGGCCCCAGCCTCGCCACCTCCGGCGCCAGTTTGGACAGCGGCAGTTGCGTCGTCGAAAACAGTCCTGTGCTAACGTCGACGTGTGCCAGCCCCGCCTCCTCCCCACGAACAACCAGCGCCGCCAGGTAGTTGTTAGCCGTCTGCTCCAGTATGCTTGGTTCTATAACCGTCCCCGGCGTCACCACTCGTACCACATTGCGGTCTACAAGCCCCTTGCTCGTAGCGGGGTCGCTAAGCTGCTCGCACAGCGCCACCTTATACCCCTTTTTGATCAGCCGCGCCAGGTAGCTCTCCGCCGCGTGGAACGGGATGCCCGCCATGGGCGCCTTCACGTCCTTCCCCATGCTACGAGACGTCAGTACGATATCCAGCTCACGAGAGGCCACGTGGGCATCCTCGTCGAACGTCTCGTAGAAGTCGCCCAAGCGGAAGAACAGGATAGCGTCCGGGTAACGCTCCTTAATCCTCAGGTACTGTCGTCGAATAGGTGTTGCGTTCTTTTCGATAGCCATTGCCTACAGGCATTTTACAGAAAATCAGCGGTGACGGTTAAATTAGCCGAGAACGCGTCCAACCCGTCTGGGATTTTCTCAGTGAAATCTCGATTACTATAAAGAGCCTGTAGCCAAGACGTAACCCTAGTCTCCCTTAGCGGGCCGCCGCGCCTGTCCTTCCCCTCATCCTTCCCACTAGCCCCCACAGAGATACCGCCCCCCACACGCCCTCCAACAGTAGGAACCCCCATTGCCGCTCCTCCGCCGCCAGCACCGCCAGGACCGCAGACCCCACAAAGTTAAGGATTAAATAGGTATAGGTATGCTGATTGAGGAGGCGGGCCTGCGAAGCAGTGTAGGCCGCCAGTATCATAAGCGCGCCGATAATCTGTATTACCTGGCCCATATCGATTCTCCAATCCCTTGCGGTGAGTCACTTATACGAAAAGGAGGCCTTGAAGATCAGAGCGGACTAATTCACTGCTTCCAGAATCGCTCCTCCCTCACCTTCCATCCCTTGGGCGTCAGCCGCGCCTTCACATCCTCAATCATCCCCGGATGCCCGCAAGCGTACACCAGCGTCGACTCCGGCTTCAGCCCCAGCTTCTCGATATACCGTTCCACTACCTCATTCACTCTCCCTGTCTCGCCCTTCCACCCTGTGTTCCGAGGATCCTTTGGGCGGCTCACCGTCGGCACAAACACCACCGTCTCCGGATGGGCCTTCATCATCGACGCCAGCTCCAGGTCATACGTAAACTCGTTACGATAGCTGGCCCCCTCCAGCACGTAAAATCGATGCCCCTGCCCGCCTCGATGCAAGTAGTTCCGCAGCATACTCACAAACGGCGCTACCCCCGTAACCGTCGCCACCATCAGGTGCGACTGGTACTTCTCGTCCAGCGTGAAAATACCTTTGCATCGGGGCCGTATGCTTATCTCGTCCCCGGCCTTCATCTTCCACAGCAGCGGCGTCAGCGCCCCGTCCGGCGCTGGTACCAGCTCTATAAAAATCTCCAGGTTATCCTCATGCGGCGAAGACGCTATTGAATATGCCCTCTCGATGCCGTCCAACCCCAGTGTGCAATACTGGCCGGGCTTGAACTCCATCTTGAACGGCGGGCGCAGCTTTATAACCATCAGGTCATGGCTGATGTCCTTGCGGTCCACCAGTGTCGCTTTGGGTAATACTTGCTGCTTTTGGACCATAAATTAGGCCTACATTCTAGCCCTGATCTGCTTGTCCAGGGCGCCGCAATTGCCGTTCAGAAGGACTTCACCAATACGCTGTGTCACCTGAAGTCTAAAATGAAAAGTTAAGATGAGCCAATTAAGAGGTAGAACTATACTAAACCTTCGCCAGCTTTGCTGGCTTGATCAAAAGCGTGGGAGTTTTAGCCATCGGGTCAGGCTCTTCGCTGGCGTCCAACTCGGTCATTAACTGGCCGAACAGTGACGTTGACGCCACCATGCCACGCTGCAGTGACTCCCTCAGCGCCGCCCGCCCCTGTATAGAATGACCGTTGACCTGCACCTTCACCGCGTCGCCCTCTCGAATCCCCAGAGACGCCGCGTCCTGCGGGTTGACCTCGATAAGCTCTTCCCGCACAATCCGGTTCTGCTTCCCCTTTACCACTTCCATCTCGCGATGCGACTGGAGCAATACGCGCCCTGGCACGAACACCAGCCCATCGCCCAACGACACCTTCCTGAACTGTGGCGCCATAACCCGAGCCTTCCCACCTGGGAACCCATCCGAATATAGAATCGCCGTCCCCTTGCTCTCAGGGTCAGGGCAGGGCCATTGCAAACCTCGGTACTCCTTGTCCGAATACAAGACCTGGTTCGGCAACGGGTTGGAGGTAGCCGGCCGCAGCACCAGCCTCCCCTCCTTCTCCAACCGCTGATGCGACACGCCCCCGTAAATCGGCGTCAGCGACGCTATCTCGTCCATGACCTGCGCCGGCGACTCGAAGCTAAAACCATCCGCCTGCATCAGGCGAGCCAGCTCGCATATCACCCACCACTCCGGCTTCGCGTCCAAATTCTTCGGCGCGATGACCGGTCTGACCGTCTGCACCCGCCGCTCGATATTCGTAAATGTGCCCGACTTCTCTGCAAAGGTCGCCCTCGGCAGGACCACGTGGGCCTGCTGCGCCGCCTCGGTTAAGAACGAGTCCATCACCACCAGGAATTCGAGACTCTTCAGCGCACTTATGCCATCGCCCAACACGCCGTTGTTGAAATTCGGGCTGTCCCCCACCAGGAAAAGCGCCTTCACCCTCTTCGCCCTCATTGCGTCGAAGGCCTCCACAACCCCCAACCCCTGCGACTGCGGCGCCGGCAGCTTCCAGACCTTCTGGAACTTAGTCCTGGCCGATGCGTCGGACACCGACGCATACCCTGGCAGAAGATGCGGCACCGCGCCCACGTCCCACGCCCCCTGCTCGTTGGCGCCCTGCCGCATGGGGCACAACCCCGTAGACGGCCTCCCCACGTTCCCCGCCATCAGCGCCATCGACGCCAACGCATAAACGCAGTCCTTGTGCAGCAACGACGGTATATTATCCAGCGCGTAAAGAATCGCTCCCGTCGCCGCCGTGCCGTAAATCCTCGCCGCCTCTTGTATCTGTCCCTTAACCACACCCGTCTCAGCGGCCACGTTATCTATATTCAGCGACGCCAGCGACTGCTTGAGCGCGTCAATTCCCTGGACGTTCTTTTCTATCCAATCCTTCTTCTCCAGCCCCTGTGAAATAATCTCCTTCAATATTCCGCCCAGCAGTAATAGCTCGGTCCCAGGCTTGGGCCGCAGCCAGAGCGCGGCATACCGAGTCAGCTCCACTTCTCGAGGGTCTATAACGATAAGTTTGGTACCCTTCTTCACCGCCCGCTTAACTGGCACACCGATGACGTTCTGTTCTTCCGTCAGGTTGGTGTTAAACGCGATTATGCACTGCGCGTTCTCTACCTCCCATACATTATTGGTCGCCGCTCGGTATCCCAGAGTGTCTGCCAGGCTTTCCACTAGTCCTGGTCGCGTGTTGGATGTCTGGTCGATGTTATTGGTCCCCATCACGGCGCGAGTAAACTTCTGCGCTAGGTACTGCTCCTCGTTGGTGCTATTAGGCGATGTTAGCATCGCGAACGCGTCGCCACGGTATTCGCCCAGCCGCTGCGCTATTACGCCCAGCGCTTCATCCCAGGTCGTCTCTTCCAGCTTTCCATTCTTGCGGACCATCGGCCGCTTCAGCCGCGACTTCTGGTTCACAAAATCAAGGCCGAACTTGCCCTTGAAGCACGCCTGCCCCTTGTTGGCCGGCGCGTTTATCTCAGGAATCGAGCGCACCATCTTGCCGAAGCTGTTCACTTCCAGGTTCAACTGGCATCCAATGGGGCACTGAGGGCACACCGTCCGCTCCACGCGACGCGCCTTCTCCCACTTGTGGTCGCTTTCCACCAGCGCCCCCACCGGGCATACATCCACGCACGCGCCGCAGAACTCGCATCCCGATTCCAGCAGCGACGTCCCAAACGCCGTCCCGACCAGCCCCTTGCCCGACCTCTCGATAACCGTCAGCGCGTTGTCCCCTCGTACCTCCTCGCACACCCGAACGCACCGCACGCAAACAATGCACAGGTTATAGTCTCGGTCGTAGAACGGGTCTCCAACCTCGATAGGCAGCTTGCGGTATCGGTAGTTTAGGGGCGACTCCAGATTCATCCCCAGATAACGTACTGTATCTTTCAACTCGCATCGTTCATTCTTGGGGCAGGTTACGCATCGGTCGTTGACCGACACGTGGCGCAGGCACACGTCCTCCGGCCCGCACAGATCGATTCTATGGCACGTAAGGCACCCGTGGGGATGCTCGGCCAGCAGCATGTCCATAATATTGCGGCGCAGCTCGTTGACTTGCGTAACCCCGCTCTTGATAACCATCTTGTCAGCCACCGGCAGCGTGCAAGATGCCGGAAAACCACGCCCCGGGTTCCCTCGCCCGTCGTCCGCCACCTCCACCACGCACATGCGGCAGGCGGCGTAGGGCTTCATTCCCTGGTGGTAGCACAAATACGGCACGTATATGCCCGCGTCGATGGCCGCCTCCAGCACCATCTTTCCAGGCCTGGTCTTTATCTGGACGCCATCAATCGTGATGGTTATCTCGTTGGTCTGTACCATTAATACCTCCGGGTCTTCACCGGGGGATTCCAGGGCTCGTTACACCGGCCCGTGGGACAGACCTTGTCCCTCAGGTGCTGGTCGAACTCAGAGCCAAAGAATTTGAGCGCCGACGACACCGGGTTGAACCCCAACTGCCCGTGGCCACACAGCGACCCGGCCTGCATGCTCTGCCCAACTGACCGCATCAGCTCCAGGTCCTGCGCCGTCCCTTCAAATCGGCAAATGCGCTCTAGCACCTCCAGCAGATGGCTCATGCCCGTCCGGCACGGGAAGCACTTGCCGCACGATTCGTATTGGCAGAACGCCACCAGGTTGCGAGTCAGGTCCACAACGCATGTGCTCTCATCCGCAGCGATAATCCCCCCGGAACCCAATATTGCTCCCGCCTTAGCCATAACCTCGAAGTCTAGCGCTATATCCATACCATCCCCAGATAGCACGCCGCCTAGAGGGCCGCCCGTCTGCAACACCTTTATCCGCTTGCCGCTCCTGGAGCCTCCCGCCATGTTCTCAATGACATGACGCATAGTGACGCCCAGCGGCACTTCCATCAGTCCCGTGTACTTCAAGTCTCCGGATAGGCACAAAATCGCCGTGCCTTTGCTCTTATCTTGGCCAATGGACGCAAACCAGTCGCCGCCTTTCAAAATAATCTGCGGCACGTACGATAGTGTCTTCACGTTGTTGATATTGCTGGGCTTGCCGAACAGTCCCACCTGCGCCGGAAACGGCGGGCGGTATCGAGGCATCGAACGCTTCCCCTCAATGGCCTCCATCAGCGCCGTCTCCTCCCCCGCTACATACGAGTCCCCCGTCAGCGCCACCTCGGCATCGAAGCCGAAGTTGCTGCCCAGAATGTTCTTCCCCAGCAGCCCCAGTTCGTAAGCCTGGTCGATGGCCTTCCATGTTCGGTCTATCGGCCCTTCGTGTCCATGCCTAATAAACACATACCCCTTAATAGCGCCTGTGGCGTACCCCGACAGGATAAGCCCTTCCAGCAGGCTGTGCGGGTCGCTCTCTAAAATACCCTTGTCGTTAAAAGCGCCAGGATCGCCTTCTTCGCAGTTCACCAGCACGTACTTCACCGGCTGCTTGGATACCGCCAGGAAGTTCCACTTCGTGCCTGTCGGAAACGCCGCGCCGCCACGCCCTCGCAGTCCCGACTTCGTGACTTGCTCCCTCACCTGCTCCGCTGTCATCGACGTCAACGCTTTGTGTAGAGCAGCGTAGCCATCATTGGCGATGTACTGGTATATATCCATCGGGTCGACATGCCCTGCGTTGCGAAGCGCAATCCGCACCTGCCCCTTCATCATTGGATGGTCGGCCAGCTTGGCCAGACCTGGCATCACCCCGCCTGCGTCCACCACCCCAAGGGCCAGGTCCGCCGCGGGCTTGTGATGCACCAGATGCGACTGGACGATATGGCACGCCATTTCAGGTGTTACGTTGTGATATACGACGCGAGGCGTATTCGGCGCGCTCACGTCCACCAGCGGCTCCGCGAAGCACGGCCCCAGACAACCCACCTCGCTGATAGTGGCCTGCATATGCCGCTTCTGTAGCTCCGACTTCAGTGCCGCGATGACCGCGTCCGCCCCGGCGGCCTTCCCGCACAAGGCTGTGCCTACCCTTATCCACGGTTTGGAGCTAAGCTCCTGCTGTCGCTGCTGAGCAGCCGACTTCAGTTCGGCAAAATTAGGAGGCATGCCCGCCCCCTATCGATTCGCCCCGCTTTAGACGCTCCGCCGCGTCGGCTGCGTGGGACGGCGTCATACGTCCCATGAGATGATGGTCCACGCTTACAACCGGTGCGTTGGAGCAAGCCCCCAGGCAAGTGTTATATCGAAGCGTAATGGCTCCGTCCGCAGTCGTCCCTTCGCTGGGAAGCCCCAGGGACTTCAAGACCTGGTCCGCCACCTTCTGCGCCCCCACCAAGTGACACGTCGGCCCCCAGCACACCTCCATCCTATGCTTTCCCAGTGGCTGTGTCTGGAAGTTGGTGTAAAACGACACCACGCCCCACACGTCGTTAATGGTGGCCTCAGTAAACTCCGCCACCTCCTCCACCGCCTCCGCTGGAATCCAGCCCAGCTCGTCCTCCACGGCCAGCAGGCAAGAGAGTACCGTTACGGTCTTCTGCTTCTGGCCTTTTATAGCCTTGCGCACCCTGTCGCGGATGCTCTGGGCTGTGGAGGTCACTGCGTCTCCGTGGACTTCGTGAATTTTCTAACTAATGGAACGCAAATACTATCACAGGAGTTTAGGCTATTCAATGTCTATTACGAAGACTGTAAACCGCGTTCTTCTATCGTTCGGAGGCCCCGCTGTCCGACAACACCATCCTCGCCACCTCTCTGCCCAGCTTCACACTGTAGTTGGTACCCCTATCTTCTGGATATATCTGCGTCGTGTTCGCCAGGTAGAGACCTTTTATCGGCGTTCGATTGTTCGGTATCCGCTGACCGTAGTTCACGCCAATAATCGGCTGGGCCGCGTCCACCTTATGATGGTGATAGTCCTTAATCCAACTCCTCTCGAACTGCGAGTTAATCCGCTTCAGGTGCGGCAAGTAATGCTCAAGCAGCTCCTCCGCGCTCATCTGGTACAGCGGCTCGTCCGTGGCGGGATAGTTGGTTAAATAGACGACGTGGCTCCCGCCGTACAGCGATGTCGGCACAAAGTTGGTCTGCTCGATGAGTCCCACAAAGGGTATCGACCGGTCGGCAATGTTTACCCAGTACTTGGGCGTCAGCGGCCGGTCCAGCACCAGTATCGCCAGCACTGCTGAAAGATAGCTCACGCTGGTTAACTTCTCCAGGTAGTCCTTCGGCAACTGCGGCGCTAATCGAGTAAATATATATGACGGTGTGGTGGCAATGACCGCATCGTACCGGCGGCTCTCCGGCGGCCTCCCTCGCCACTCCAGGTCCAGTCCCACCGCCCGGCCCTCCTCCACCACTACCCGCTTCGCCCCCGCCTGGATATGCACCTCCCCGCCCTTCTCTTTAATCTTCTCACCCAGCACGTCGAAGACCTCTCCGAAGCTCCCCATGGGATACCCCAGCGACTCCCTATCCCACAACCGCTTCCTGGACGCCACCCTCAGATGTATCTTGCACCACAGCCAAGCCATGCTTATCTTGTCGTAGTGCCTGCCGAATTTTCCCCGCAGCATCGGCTCCCAGATAACCTCGTAGGGCCTTCTCCCCACCCGCTTCTCAAGCCACTCCCTCGCCGTCACCTCCTCAAACCGCTTCCAGCTGCTAGTCTTTTGCAGATAGAGCGTCGTCAGGCCCAGCCTTACCCTGTCCGGCAGGCTCAAAGGCTTGAACTTCAGCAGGTCCTTAGGTGACGCGAAGTCCCATATCCTGTCCCCATGAAACAACCCTACCTTTGAATATATCCACGCCAGCTTGTGCCCTAGGCCAATCTCGTTGATTAGCTCCACCATCGACGTGTCGCTGCGGAACAGGTGGTGGTAGCCCTTCTCCAACCTGCCGCCTCCCACTTCGAAAGTTGAGGCCTGTCCCCCCAGGAACGGCGCCCGCTCGAACACTTCCGCCCTATGCCCTCGTTGCATAAGCTCATGGGCCGCCGCCAGGCCCATGGCGCCGCCGCCGATAATGCCTACCTTCATGACTCTTGCGCTTCCTGAGACGTCATGTGTTCGACTCTCGCTTTGGACGTCTCCGACAGAGCCTCCGACCCCCTTGCTAGCCTTCCCAGCGATACATGGCCCACCCACAGGAATACTAACCCCAGCACCGTCACCGGCAGCAGAAGTGCCACATGCACCAGAATGGCGTAGGCCCCCGCTACTCCCTGGCCCACCCCTACCAGCACCAGGGCCGCCGCCGCAGGAAACTCAAAGGTGCCAATGGACCCCGGCGATGATGGGATTGAGCTCGCCAGGTTGGACGCTGCCATGACCAGCAATACTACGGGCACTAGCAGCCATGCCGGCTCAAAAACTTGATGTAAACCAAACGAATAGGCAATAAGCAAATACAGCGCGCCCTCGAAAAGCCAGATGGGCAGCGACCAGAGGAAAAGTCCCAGGTGGCGCCGAGGCTTCCGCAGCACCATCAGCCCTTCGATGAAAAGACTGATAAGTTTCTGCACCTTTGGCCGGAGTTTCGATGGGAAAATCCTGGAAAGGTTGTAAATAGTCCGTGCGAATCCTGGCTTTATGGCCAGCATAGTCAGCACGATTATCGCCGCCACGAACACCGCCGCCGCCAGGGCCCCCAGCAGAGCCCACGACCACCGCTGCGAACTGCTGGCCCCATCTAACAAGTCGTACCCCAACAGGAACGGCACCGCCGCCAGCGCCATCAGCAGCAAGGTGATACCGTCGTACACTCGCTCCACCGCTATAGTGGCCAGCGCGGTGCTGGCGCTGAAATCCTCCCGCCGTCGCAGGTAATAAGACCTTGCTAGCTCTCCCAGCCTCACAGGCAGCAGGTTGTTGGCCATGTACCCCACCACCACCACCGGAAATAGGCGCAGCGCCGCAAACACACGCAGCGGCGACAGCAGATACCGCCATCGCAGCGTCCGAAAGAACACCGCCCCAAAGTAAAATGCCGCCGCCGGCGCCAGATACTTCAACTCGGCATCGGCCAACGCTTCGCCCATCTCTTTCTCGTCCACTGTCAGGAAAAAGAGGGCAATGAATACCAGACCTACCATCAGGCCAAAGATAAAGCTTCGAGGTTTTATCAAAAGTTGCGCTCAGGCTGAAAGTAAGAACATCATTTCAGTATATCTTGTGTTTGGTTTTGGTCAAAAGCCGCGTCTTCACTTAGACTAGTCTGCTGCACGGACAAATATGTAAAGAATTTAGTGTCCCACCACTCTGAGCTCAGCTTCCGGTATAAGAAGTAGTCTAGACCTCCGCGCCACGACTCTTTATCTTGCACCCTGTCCCGCGCAAAGGATATGTCTTTCGGCAGCTCTTCCCGGAAGCTCTCTTTCTTACGATCCTCATCCGGACGCCGATAGACCTCCGGAAACCATAGCAAGTCCCTATGCGGCCCCGTCTGGGCGTACTTAGTCAGATGAATCGCATCCCGCCTCCCGTGAGAGTCCAACAGCGCCAGCGCCCCCGCTTCGGACGTCTCGCTGATCTTGTTGCACCAGTCCACATAACCCGCTTCGTCAGGGTCCTTGAAACATCTGAACTCTATATATTTATCGCTGCGAACATACCAGGCGAAGGGATACCAGATCTCGTAGTCCACCAGCGCCTTCTTTTCCGGAGGAAGATCCGCCATCTGGTCCCTTAGCTCCTCCGACAACGTCCTTATATCCTCACTGGCGCCGGCGTATACCAGCAGCTCCACCGGGTAATCGTCGCGAGTGTACGCCGCCCGACCGGCGCTGAACGCCGTGAACCCCAGCATCAGCACTCCCACACTCAGCAGGCTCAGGGCAATCCCCACCCTGGGCCTCGCCAGCCATATCAGGTTTCCTACCACGATTACTAGCACCACTGTCGATGCCAGAGCTGTCCAGCTTCGCCAGTCGTTGAAGTTGTCGGCTGCCAGGAACCGCTGCAGCAGATAGACCGCCGCCACCAGCAGGGCGGGGGCCGCCACCACCAGAATAATGCCCCTGTTCGCCACAAGCCGCCGCCACAGCAGTCCGTCAAACAAATCGCCGGCAAACTTTCCCGCCAGCATGGCGAAAGGCACCGCCAGGTTCGCCGTCAGCCACGGCATCTTCTCCCCAGCTACGCTGTAAAGCGCAAAAGTCATCAGCGACCAGAGAGCCAAAGCCAGCCCCAGGAATTCCCTTTTCAAAAAATAATATCCCACGCCTATAAGACCAAAGACTAAAGGCAAAAACTCATAGACCGACATGGTCAGAATGTAGTAGAACCAGGGCTGGTTCCCTCGTGTCACATCGTGCTGCGCTATCCAGTATCCCAGGCTCTGCCATACCCCGGTAAAGGCCCCGCCGAGGCGCGTACAAGCGACATCCACTACCCCCGACAGCGTGTCCGGACATTCGACATAAGGCCGGGTTAAGGCCCCGAACATGCTGGTATAAAAAGCCAGCCATAGGAAATAGAAAATCCCAGCGCTGATCAGCCACACACGCCAGTTCCACATCAGCCCCAGCGCCGCCGCTGCCGTTGCCGTCCCAATCAGGATACCCCCAGCCGCAAGGTAGCTCTGGCTGACTTCCACGTCGGCCAAAGCTAGAACGGCGTAAGCGGCCATAGCGATTAACATCAGCCCTCCAACTAGGACTACACGCCGTGATTTTGCCTTCACAACACCCACCACCCTGCCGCTGCTATCCCTGATGGACTCGCGCTTTTCCCTCGCCATGAAGACACCTAATAACCCCAATACCGCTATACCACCCAAAATAAAGGCGTCAGCCAACGCAGGCAGGTTGATCACCGCCGGATTCAAAAACGGGGCTCCCCATAACGGCAGACCCACCGGGTTCCGTCCATCGTCCGCCGTATACACCAGCACCATCCCCTCGCTCCCAGACCAACCAGGCACCAGCGAGATCAACGCCGACCACTGGGGCAGCGTCAGCGTCCCTATGAGTAGCAGCATCGTCGCCGGCGATGCCATATCCTTCAGCCGTTTTCGACGAAGCCCCAGCCGCATCAGGTCTTTCATCGCCAGAGGCAGCAGTAAGACTACAGCAATACCAATCACTATGAACGCCGTCTCTTTACTAGCCAGCGACAGGGCCAGCACCGCCGCTGTCATATACAAGTACCGGTTCTTACGCTCGTGCAGGTACCGCCAGATTAAAATAAACAGCGCAAAGGCAAAGAAACCCATAATGATGTCATTTCGCGAATAGCGGCTGAAATAAAGAAGCATCGGCGACACCGCCAGCATCACTGATGCGATGATGGCTGCGGCCCTGCCCGTGTAGTTGCGCAGAAAATAGGGCAGGAAAACCAGCCCGGCCCCAAAGAAAGTATAAATCAGTCGGGCAGTAAAGTCGTCGTCCCAGAAGATCGCAAAGACCAGCGCGTTCAGGAAGAACTGCAACGGGCCGTGCATCCACGGCTCGTGCCGGTACCCCTCGCCGGCAAAAAGTCTCCAGCTATAGTGTGTATGCAGGCTTTCGTCATAGTGGTAAGGGCGGCCACCCAGGTCCCACAGCCTCATACCCAGGGCCATCATCGCCAGCCCCAGGAAAATCCATAGGTCTAAGTTCTGCTTAGACCTGAGGAAGTTTGATGAGCGAGAAAGTGCGGTTTTGAGCATACTATGTGTCGTCCCGACTCGTCGGGACAAGTCTCTCATAAACCATTACGTCCCCGCTCTGAAAATAGACTTTCATCATGCTCGGAAGCGTCAGTAGTGACTCGCTTCCATACTTGGCTCGCTCTCGAGGGCCAAAAAACACATACCGTATATCATACTTGTCTAGGATTCGGCTAATCTCCTCAGTGTTCCTGCTCTGGTATACCAGCGCCACGTCCTCCTGACGCCCCGCGAAGGGCTGGCTCGATCCCCGCCACTGCAGCTCATGTCCCGGCCAGTTCAACGGCGAAGGCAGCCCCGTGCTGGCCGCCACTCGCCCGTACTCCGAATAATCGTCCCCCACTGCCTCGATTATCCTTCCCCTCTCCGCCTTATCTCGAAGCTGGACAATCGCCTCATACTCCCCCGGCGACCAGCGCTTCATATACACCAGGCCGTTCAGCGTCGCTGGATCGCTGTTGCTCTTCATCCTGTCCAGCGCCGCGCCCGCGGGGTAATAAAATGATCCTATCAACAGCAGTCCCACCACCACTGGCATCGCCCAATAGCCAGTCCTCGCGAGTCCCCTGGTCGGTGCATGCTTGGACAGCCAGTAATACGCCCCAAAAGCCCCCACCGCCGATAGCATAAGCCAGGCTTGATAATAAAGTTTGAAGACCGTGTTCATCCTGAGTATCAAATAGTCTTTGATATAAAAAAGCTCCGCGCCCATCAGCAGATAAAAAGCCAAGGCCATAATGGCGAGGCAAAAGGCCGCCACAGTCCTGCCCTGTTTTACCTGCGATATCGAACTGTAACCAGCCAGCCCTATTATCCCCAACAGTGGCAGCAGCTTGCCAAACCTAGACCCCACTGTAGCCAGCGCGCCGCCAAGGCCGTCATCCCCCAGCCTCAAGAAAAACACCAGCACCCCCCACAGCACCACCGGTAGAAAAGTAAATACCACCACCGCCGCCGCCACACCCTCGCCACCCCTCTTCGGCTTCCCCAGCGACCACATCTGTCTCGCTAGAAAAGCGACGCTGATAGTCAGAAAGACCCCCCATATAAGAAAGAAATAGAAGGGTCGTGTGCTAACTTCTTCCAGCGGCAAAATTCCCGACGCCTGGCTGTTGAACGTAAGGTAGAAAGGCATGTACAGCACCGCCGCCGCCAGGAATATCGGCGCCATCATCCCCAGCATCGCGGCCAACGCTCTGACGGCGTGCCAGCCCTTCTCTGACAGCGCTTTTATGTAAACCACACCTGCCAGCAGCGCGGCGAAAACCGGCAGATCGAAAATATTGATGAACCCCAGAGCGCCCAGAGACGCCGCCACGGCCAGCGACTCCCAGGGATGCGCTCGGACCCATGCAAACCCTATGGGAGTCTTTGAAAGGAAAATGTTAAGCGTCAGTGAGACGTTCAGTACCAGAAACGGCAAAGCCAGCACGTGGGCGTGGAGGTCGCCCAGCAAAAAGCTGAAAAACGGGAACTCATTTATGGTATAGTCCAGGCTCCGCCCCTCCACCACCGTGTCGATAACCCGCGTCGACCTCCACCACCAGTTGTACTCCTGCGGAAAGAAGCTTGGGTCGTGAGTGGAAGGTCCCAGGTCTTTGATAATCACCCACGCCCAAAATCCCTCCGAACCCCACCCTTGCGCGTGAACAAACTCCAGAACGCCCACCAGGTTGCTGATCAACCCCACCAGCACCGGCGCCAGCAGCGCGAAGGCCATCGCCCGACCCGCGCTTGCCCCCGCCAATCGAATTAGGTTGTACGCCAGTCCGTATATCGCCGCCGATACCAGCGCGGGCACCAGCGCCAACGACAGGTTGTAGCTGATGCTGGACGGTATTCCCGTCAGCTTTGTCAGTCCCGCCATCATCAGGTGGCCGAAGTAGTAGTAGCTCACTGAATGTCCCGACAGCCACATATCCTCCGGCGGGAAGCTCTCGCTTTTTAGTATCGAGTTGAGAAACCCGAAGTCCATAGGCTTCTCGGTGTGATTTATCCCCGGCGCCTGGGCCACTACCGCCGCCCACATCAGGAATATCCCCAGAAACACCGCCTCCGCCACAGCCAGATGACCCCACCGCTCCTTCGCGAAAGCCAGAATCTCACCCCCTCGCCTCCTCCAGAGCCATGCTGACCCCAGCGCCAGTACCGCCCAAATCCCGATAAGCGCCCCCTGGCTGTTTGGCACAAGCCCCGTAAGAACCACAATCCAATAGACGTACGAGGCCGCCAATAGCCCTAGTACTTTGGACAGCGTAACGCCACGGTCAGGCAGTCGCTTGAACAGCAAAAAGGCGATGGGAACAAAAATGAGGCCCAGAAGCTCAACGGCCAGAAGCCACAGCAGCAGGTGGCCTAACAATGATGGCAAGCTCTACGGCCTCAGTTCAATGGCGCCAGCAGCGCCTCGACAAACTCTTCCGGCTCGAAAGGCGCTATGTCCTCTATCTTCTCGCCTGTTCCAATGTAATAAATCGGTAGCCCCAGCTCTCGCCTTATCGCCAGGGCTATACCGCCCTTGGCGGTCCCGTCCAGCTTCGCCAGGAATATCCCGGAACACTCTATTGTGTCCTTAAAAGCCTTGGCCTGCGCCAGACCGTTGTATCCTGTCGTCGCGTCCAGCACCAGCAGTGTATGGTGCGGCGCCGACGCGTCCAGCCGCTTTATCACTGACCTCACCTTCTTCATCTCTTCCATCAGGTTGGTCTTGGTATGAAGCCGGCCCGCCGTGTCGACGATTAACACATCAATATCCCGCGCCTTGGCCGCCTGGTAAGCGTCAAAAGCCACCGCCCCGGGGTCCGCCCCGTGCTGGTGGGCTACAACGTCTACGCCCACACGCTGCGCCAGGATTTGCAGCTGCTCAATGGCCGCCGCCCGGAACGTGTCCCCCGCGGCCAGCAGCACCCGCTGCCCCCCACCGGCGTAGAGCTTGGCCAGCTTGGCGATGCTCGTCGTCTTGCCCACGCCGTTCACGCCAACCACCAGCACCACATATGGCCCCGCCTGGGATTTCGTCTCTGTATCCGCCTTTGTAGCGCCATCGCCCAACGCCGATATCAGCTCCTCCTTGAGGACACCAAACACCTGCTGCGCATCGCCCAGCGACTCCTTTTTCGCCCTCTCCTTAACCCTCTGCACTATGGACAGCGAGGTTTCAACTCCCACGTCGCCGGAAATAAGTATCTCCTCCAGCTGCTCCCACAACGACTCGTCAAGCTGCGGCGATGACTTCAGTATGCCCATGATGCGCCCGAACAGAGACCCGCGGCTTTTCTGTACCGCCTGCTGCGTCTTAGCCTTAGACTCTTCCTTGTTCCGCTTAAAGATCCTCAACATATAGCTGCTCTTTCTTAGACGAGTCGCCCGTTAGAATTTTAATTGCCTTGCTGGCCGCCTGCCTCTCGGCGTCCGCCTTCCGACGCCCAGTCCCTGCCGCCAGAGGCTTGCCGTCCATCCGCACCTCTATTGTGAACTGGCGGCTATGGTCCTTCCCCTCCTCAGCGACTACCACGTACTGCGGCGGGATGCCGACTTTTGCCTGTACAATCTCTTGCAAGTGGGACTTGGGGTCCTTCGGCAAGCCCGCGCTCCCAACGTCGTCAATCTCACTGCCCAGCAACTCTAAAACAAGCCCCTTCGCTTTTTCATACCCCTGGTCCAGGAACACCGCGCCCACCACCGCCTCCAACGCCGAAGCTAGGTTGGACCCCCGCTCCCGACCCCCTCCCAGCTCCTCGCCGTAGCCCATGTGCAGGGCCTCGCCCAACCCTAATTTACCCGCCGCCTTCGCCAGCGATTCCCTCTGTACCAGGTAGGCCCGCAGCTTGGTCATCTGCCCCTCTTGCAGGTCCGGAAACCTCTGGTAAAGCTCCGCCGCCACAATCGCTCCTAGGACTGCATCTCCCAAAAATTCCAGGCGCTCATACGAGACCTGCTTTGTGGCAGGGTTCTCATTCAGGAATGAAGGGTGCGTCAGGGCCTCAATCAAAAGGCTGGGCTCTTGAAATCTTAAGCCCAGCCTTTTCTCCACTTTCCTCGATAAAGCCAATCGAAAGGACCCTATGTTCTGGCCTGGACACCCGCGGGCCAGGGCGGTTGGGGCCGCTTAATCTCGCCAATGTTTACCCACAATGACATCAGCTTGGACAAACTTTCGTATATTTCCACCGAATCCTTCTTGTCAGGGTAGAACATCTTGAGAAATGCGCTCTGTCCATTCGGAAAAACAAAGGTCGGCACCCCAAAAACGCCATACCTCTTCACGCCTTCGTCATGGCTTTCAGCAATGGTCTGCACAATCTTCGGGTCCTTCATATCCTTCTGAAGCCTTCCAATGTCCAGACCCGCCTGCTTGGCGCAGTCTAAGACAACGTTTATGTCTGTCAGCTCTTTACGCTGCTCGTGGCGCGCCTTCACCAGCGCCAGGTGAAACTTATCGTACGCCTCTCTGCCCTGCCGCATAGCCGCCAGGCCAGCCTTCAGCGCCAGCATTCCCCGCACCTTCGTGTCGTCATGTTCCCACGCCTTCCATTCCGGCCCTTCCTTGCTGTTGATCTGGGCCAGCACAAAAGGCTTCCATTCCACCTCGGGACGTTCCCCTGTCAACTCCTCCACGTTACGCAGCCAGACGGTCGCGTTATAAACGTAGGGTCAAGTGTAGTCGTAGAAGATGGTCATCTTTTCTTTTGCCATAACGCCCCCATTAGCCCTTATTCGCTGATTTTACTACACCGCGCTAAAAGGCAAAAGAACAGTTCAGCCATGCTATAATCCTAATGTGACGGTCGACCATGCCCCCTTCCCGAAAACGCAAAGCCCCTTCCTCTTCTGACCTCCTCGTCCCCTTCCAGCAATCCCTCTCTGCTGAAGCCCAACAGGTCTTCCAAACCCTGGCTCGACACGCCTCGCGCCATTCCTTACCTCTATACCTCGTCGGCGGCGCCCTCCGAGACCTTATCCTCCGCAATCCGACGAAAGACCTCGACCTGGTCGTCGAAGGCGACGCCATCTCCTTGGTCTCATCGGCAGCTGGAACCCTCGGCATCAAGCCTACCATCCACCACGCCTTCGGCACCGCCACAATTAAGGCCGGCTCGGTGCAAATCGACATTGCCACAGCTCGCAAGGAGACCTACGCCCGCCCGGGCGCTCTACCCACCGTGTCCCCCAGCACCATCGAAGACGACCTACGCCGCCGCGACTTTACCTTGAACGCCATGGCTCTGGGTCTCGCGGGACCCCATCATGGCCATCTGCTGGACCCCCACCAGGGCATGTACGACCTGCGTCAGCGTCTTGTCCGCGTCCTCCACGACTCCAGTTTTCATGACGACGCCACCCGCATGTTTCGCGCCGTTCGATACGAGCAGCGCCTGGACTTCCAGATCGAGCCTCAGACCAAGGCTCTTATTAGCGAAGCCTTAGATAAAAACATGCTCTCCACCATCAGCGCCGACCGCCTGCGTAACGAGCTTGAACTCATGCTTGCGGAAGCAAGCCCCGGCAAAATGCTCCAGCGCACTCATGACCTCGGCCTCCTCCAGGCCCTCTTCCCACCCCTTGTCCGCACCCCACCCATCACCCTCATCCCCGAAAAAAGCGTCCCTCTGGTCTTTATCGCCGCCCTTGCCTACCGCCTCACCGCCAATGAGGCTGAAGCCTTTATTGCCCGCATCAACATGACCCACCCCTGGGCCGTCGCCGCCCGCCAGTCCGCCGACCTTCACTCCATCGAAGAAAAGTTATCCAGGCCGGACCTGACCCGCCGAGACCTGTGGGAACTGCTGGAGCATCGACCCCTTGTCTGCGTTAAGGCCGCCGCCGCCGTGGCAGAAAATCCCCTGGCAAAAGACAGGCTGCGGCAGTACATTAGTCTTTATCAGCGCATGAAGCCTGTCCTGACTGGTGACGATCTTTTGGCACTGGGGTATGCTCCCGGGCCCAAAGTCGGCCAGATACTGCGGCGGCTCCAGATATCCAGGTTGGAAGGAAAAACAAATACTAAAGATGATGAAGTGAAGCTGGCTAAAGCCTGGCTGGCTTCCTGAGGAGGCTCCTACGACTCTCGAGCAACAGACTTGCATTGTTTGCAGCGAACCCTTGGGGGATTACGCGCAAGCTTCCTGCCAGTATTGCGGAGGCCGTTTCCACCAGCCCTGGCTTAAAAAGGAGGACGAAGCCTGTGGCCACCTCATCAGCCACAGCGAGGCCCTGGCCATCGTCTTCCTCTGCAACAACTGTTACACAGAAACAGAAGACTAGCGCGTTATGAAAGCTGTCTATATCGAAAGCCACGGTGGTCCCGAAGTCCTCAAGTACGGCGAACGCCCGGAGCCTTACATCCAGCCCCACGAGTTAAAAATCCGGGTCCGCGCCGCTGGCATCAACCGGCTCGACACCTACGTCCGCGCAGGCATTCGAGGCCAGAAGCGCCAATTCCCCCCACCTCACATTATAGGTGGCGACTGCGCCGGCGAAGTCATTGATGTAGGAAGCCGCGTCTCCGCCATCAAAAAAGGCCAGCGCGTCGTCGTCAACCCTCGCGTCTCCTGCGGCGTCTGCTCTTACTGCCTGGCCGGCGATGACGACCTCTGCCCCAATTCTCGATTTATGGGCAGCGCCATCGACGGCAGCTACGCCGAATACGTCGTCGTCCCCTCCGTCAACGTCCACCCAATCGCCGACTCCGTCTCTTTCGAAGAAGCTGCTGCCATGCCCACCGTTTACCTGCCGATGTGGAACATGCTTATCCGCAAGACCAGACTAAAGCCCTGGGAAACAGTCCTGGTCCTCTCCGCCTCCGCCGGCGTGGGTACCGCCGCCATTCAGGTCGCCAAACGCGTCATCGGCGCCAGGGTCATCGCCACCACCAGCAGCCCTGAGAAAGCCGCCAGGGCAAGAGAGCTCGGCGCTGACCATGTCATCGACTACACCAAAGAAGACATGGCCCAGCGAGTCAAAGACCTGACCGGCGGCGAAGGCGTGGACGTTGTCGTCGACCACGTAGGCGCTCAGTTCTTCGAAGCCGCTTACAACTCTCTCAAACGCGGCGGACGGTACGGCAACTGCGGTGTCACCACCGGCTACCAGGCGCAGCTCCAGATGGGCACACTCTTTACCCGGGAGCTTAAGCTCTTCGGCGTCTACATGGGCTCCAAGGAGGACATGCGGCAGGTTGTGGCCATGCTCAACGCAGGCAAGATAAAACCCGTCGTTCACCAGGTCTTTCCCCTCCAGCAAGCCCCCGAAGCCCACAAAACCATGGAATCCCGAGGGTTCTTTGGCAAGCTGGTGCTGAAGGTATAAAAGTATTTGCATTGACCCCCTTTCCCCCTCTTGTTACACTCCCAGCGCCCCTAAGCAACTAAAGAGGTCGCTAATGCTCTACGAAGTCCGCACCTACACCCTTATCCCCAACGCTATACCCGAGTACGAAAAACGCTTTGCCCAAGGCCTCGCCCATCGTGAGAAATTCTCCAAGCTCGCCGCCTTCTGGCACACCGACATCGGCCCCCTGAACCAGGTTATCCACGTCTGGCCCTATAACGACCTTGAGGAGCGTCGCAAGGTCAGGGCCGCTGCTGTGAAGGAAGGCGTCTGGCCACCTAAGGCGTCCGAATTGTATGTCGACACCCGCAGTGAGGTTTTCACCCCTGCACCCTTCATGCGGCCCCTCAATACACAAAAGGTCGGCCCCATCTTTGAAATGCGCACCTACACCTACAAAGTCGGCGCCATGTCCCAGGTCCTGAAGCTTTGGGAAGAACGAATCGCCTGGCGGGAAAAGCTCTCCCCCATGGTGGCCTGCTGGTACAGCGAATTCGGCGAGTTAAATCGCTTTGTCCACATTTGGGCCTATAAGAGCCTCGATGAGCGCGCGCGCATCCGCGTCGAATCTTTCAAAGACCGGAGCAAATGGCCCGCCCCTACCCAGGAATGGCTCTTGGCCCAGGAAAACAAAATCATGCTCCCCGCCTCCTTCTCACCGGTCCAGTAGCCCTTTCCCTGCCACAAAAGAGAGAGGCCCCAGTCGGGGGCCTCTCTCTTTGCTTTCAGATATGTAAACTTACTCTAAGTCCACCAGGGGAGCATGTATCGCCACCTGCTGCATCGGCTTCACATGAATCTTCTTCACCTTCCCGTCCCGCGGCGCCCGAATGCTCTGCTCCATCTTCATCGCCTCCACCACACACACCTCGTCACCTGCCGACACTGTTGCCCCTGGCTTCACCTTAATCGCCAGCACCTTCCCTGACATCGGAGACGTTATGGAACCGGTGTCCGCCGCTGGCTGTGGCTTAGGCGCCGCGTGAGGCTTTGGCGCGGCGACGGGCTGGGCGGGCTTCGACGCTGCGGGCCGGTGAGCCGGCCGTACCGTAAGACCTTCTACCTCCACCACATAGCTCTGACCCTCCACGGTCACTTTGGCTGTAGCGCCTATCGGCTCCTCCACCTCCACCGTAAACCACCGTTCCCCAACCTTGACCCTGACCTCCCTTACCGCCACCCTGCTCTCCCCATAGGCCTCACGGCCATCTGCTGCGACCGACCATAAATCTTCCACGGACTCGCCACGCCACCGCTCCCATTGGCGCCGTTATGAGAACCGTTCTTGGCCGCCATCATAGCCACTGCCGCGGCGGCGGCTAGTTCCCTCTCATCCACGTCTATTTCCCCGGCCCCATTCTCCGAAGCCGCCCCTTGCAAAGCCTCGGCTTGAAGGTTAGCCACCAGCCACGTATCGTATTTGCCCGAGATGAACTCATGGCTGGAAATTACTCGATGTAGAAACGGGATGTTGGTGCTGACTCCTTCTATCTGATATTCCGACAGCGCCGCCGCCAGCCTAGACCGTGCCTCCTCCCTCGACTCCCCCCAGCAGATCAGCTTCGCCAGTAACGGGTCGTAATAGATGCTGACCTCATAACCTGGGTAGATAGCCCCGTCTATTCGAACAAAATCATCCACCTTAGGTTCTTTGATTTGCGTTATTGTCCCCGCCGATGGGAAAAAGGTCTCCGGGTCTTCCGCGTATATTCGGGCTTCCATCGCGTATCCATGCGTTCGGATAACCTTTTGCTTCAGCGGCAGCGTCTCGCCGGCGGCAATCCTTATCTGCATCTCCACCAAGTCAATGCCGGTAATCATCTCGGTTATGCCGTGCTCCACCTGGAGCCGCTTGTTCATTTCTAGAAAATACATCTCGCCATCGCTGGAAACTAGGAACTCTACCGTGCCCGCGTTGGTGTAGCCAATGTGCTTAGC
The DNA here is from genome assembly GCA_016872285.1 of SAR202 cluster bacterium. Lineage (NCBI taxonomy): Bacteria > Bacillati > Chloroflexota > Dehalococcoidia > SAR202 cluster bacterium. The sequence goes on from VGZZ01000001.1 coordinate 63,610, forward strand.
CAGCTTCAGCGCATTCTTTGTCAGCGTCTTGCGGAGCTTGCCGTTGATCTTTATGGTAGGCGCCACCTCCAGCACCTTCTGGTTGCGGCGCTGCACTGAGCAGTCCCTTTCATAAAGGTGCGCCACGTTTCCCTTCTCGTCCCCCAGTATCTGCACCTCGATGTGCGACGCGTGTTCCAGGTAGCGCTCGAAATACAGTCGCGGGCTGCCAAACGAATTCTCGGCTTGATGCCTGGCACGCTCAAGTATAGGCACCAGCTCCTTTGCCGACCTCACAATCTGCATGCCGATGCCGCCACCACCCGCAGCCGCCTTTACCATCAACGGAAAACCCAGCTTCTTCGCTCGCTTTAGGGCGTTGCGGTCCCCCACTGCGGTGTTGGTGCCCGGAATAATGGGTATGCCCGCCTTTTCCGCCAGTTTGCGGGCCTCCAGCTTGTCCCCCATCTTCTCGACAACTTCCGGCGTCGGCCCTATGAACTTTATTCCCACCTCGCGGCATGCCACCGCAAAAGCGGCGTTCTCAGACAAGAATCCATACCCTGGGTGTATCGCCTCAGCGCCGGAGGTTTCTGCCACATCAATTATCTTTACAATGTTTAGGTAGCTCTCCGACGGGGGTGCCGCTCCAATGTAATAAGCCTCGTCCGCCATCTGCACGTGAAGGGCGTTGCTGTCCGCTTCCGAATACACCGCCACTGTCGGAATCCCCATCTTCTTGCAAGTGCGGATTACCCGACAGGCTATCTCGCCGCGATTAGCTATAAGTATCTTGCTGAACATAGCTCTCCCCCGCCATTATACACACAGAATCCCCAATCGAAGCTAGGCCTTTAAGCCCGCTGTAGCGCCTATGTGGTCCATGAACCCCTTCGCCCTCACCTCCCTGTCCAGCCAGTAACGCAAACTGCTGTCCAGCAGAGACCTTAGCTCCCTTACCAGCGCCGCCGGCATGTCCACCGTCGCCAGAGCCGGCACCTCGCTGATATGCAGAAAGCGAAGCGCCCTCAAGGCCTCAATTGATAGCGGCGCCAGTCGCACGTTGCCTGTCGGCCGGCACTGGGTGCATACAAGTCCCCCCAGGTCCACGCTGAAGCGGTGCTGCCCCGGGGTCACCCCTTTCCGGCACTCTACACATCGATATATCTCCGGCATGAAGCCTGTGACCTTCAGTAGGTTGAGTTGGTAATAAGGCACTATAACCTCGGGTGGCGACGATGACTGAATCTCTCGCAGCATGACTGAGAACAACCTGTAAAGCGCGGGGTTAGGGCTGTCTTGATTGGCGAAAGCCTCGGCCAGCTCCGCCAGATACAGGGCCATGGCCGTAGCCTCCAGGTTGCTCTTGATAGCTACATACCCTTCCAGGTTTTGCGCCTGGCTGATGCTGTCCATGTCTCGGCCCTTGCTGAGCGCCAAATCGACGCGCGTAAGCGGCTCCAGGTGTCCCACCTTCCGGCTGGTCGGCTTCCTCGCCCCCCACGCCATGGCCCGAACCTTTGAGCCGTCGCGAGTCAAAAGCGTCACCAACAAGTGCCCTTCGCCGTATGGCGAAGACTTCAGCACTATGGCTTCTGTTTTGTAAATCCGGCTGGACACGGGTTAAAGCTCTCGCCGGCCCTGGAAAGCTCGAGTCAATGTTACCTCATCGGCATATTCTAGCTGGCCCCCCACTGGAAGTCCCCTGGCCAGGTTAGTCACGCGCACTCCCAGCGGGGAAATGAGGCGCTGGATATACATTGCCGTGGCATCGCCCTCCAGCGTCGGGTTTACTCCGATAACGACTTCTCTAACCGTACCGTCTTGCAAACGCGGCAGCATCTCTCGAATTTTCAGGTCTTCAGGGCCTATCCCGTTCATGGGAGAAATTACCCCGTGGAGTACATGGTACAGTCCCCTGTAGAACCCCACCTTCTCCATCGTAAGCACGTCCAGCGGGTCTTCCACCACGCATATCAGGCTCCGGTCCCGTCTTGGGTCGGCACAAATATCGCACGGGTCTATCTCCGTCAGGTTGTGGCACGACGAGCAAAAGATAATCCTGTCCTTGACGCCCAGTATCGAGTCCGCCAGCGACTGCACGTCGTCCGATGACGCTCTGATGATGTGGTAAGCCAGCCGCTGGGCTGTCTTCGGGCCAATACCTGGAAGGCGATTCAGTTCTTGAATAAGACGCGCGACAGGGCCGGGAGCGGGGATATGGCTGCGTTCCGTTACCATTTAGTTAGAAAGAAACCTGCGTATATTATATCGCTTCCCGGCCGTTTCCGTTACGCTCAAACCCCTGGTCGCTGTAGACCCCCGCCTCCCTCCCCTGAAACACGTGGACAATGAACTCTTCTCGATTAACGCCCGCCACATCCACCAGTTCCTCATCTATGATCTCTAGCAGGTCCTCAATCGACTCCTGTGTCAGGCTCTCCACCACGCACAGAGTCCCATGCACCATGTTAGGCGTGAAATGAATATCTATCCTTCCCACCGGATGTGTATCCTCGACAATCGTGTACGACTCCGAGTTGGCCGTCCGGCAGTCCCGCTCAAAGGTGTAATCTGGCATAAAAGACTCCTTACTCCCGTACCTGGCCGTTGCCCATAACTATCCACTTATAAGATGTCAGGTCCTTCAGCCCCATAGGGCCCCGGGCGTGGAACTTCTGAGTGCTGATTCCTACCTCCGCCCCTAGCCCAAACTGTCCTCCGTCTGTGAAATAAGTGCTGGCATTCACGTACACCGCCGCCGCGTCCACCTCATCCAGGAATCGCATGGCGGCGCTGTAGTCCTCTGTCACAATTGCCTCGGAATGGCCTGATCCAAAGGTCTGTATATGTTCCAGCGCCTCCTCCTCTGAGTCCACCACCTTCACAGCCGCCACCAGGGCCAGGAATTCCTTTCCCCAGTCTTCGCTCGTAGCAGGCTGCACATTCATCTCCTGCAGAGGCCCCAGTATACTCATGGCGCGATGGTCGCACCGCATCTCCACCCCAGCCTTGGCCCACTCCTTGCCGATGGCCGGCAGGTACTTGGGTGCCACTTCGGCATGGACAATTAACGTGTCCAAAGCGTTGCACACCGTGGGGCGCTTAACCTTCGCGTTATAAGCAATCGCCACCGCCTTCTTCAAGTCCGCCGCGCGGTCCACGTATGTATGGCACACACCAACGCCCCCCGCCACCACAGGCATTGTGGCGTTAGCCGCCACAAACTTGATGAACTTATCTCCCCCGCGAGGGACCATCAGATCAATGTGCTGGTTCATGCGAAGTATCGCCTCCACCAGCTTGCGGTCCGGGTCATCAACATACTGTACCGCGTCCTCCGGCGCCCCTGCCTCGGCGATAGCCCCACGAATGAGCCGCGCCAGTATCCGGTTCGAGTTGATAGCCTCGCTGCCGCCTCTCAATATGCACGCGTTCCCCGACTTCAAGCACAACGCCGATATGTCCACCGTCACGTTTGGTCTGCTCTCATATATCGAGCCGATGACCCCCAGCGGCACCCGTTTTTTCCCTATCATGAGTCCATTTGGCCGGTTCTGCATGTCGAAGACCTCACCTACCGGGTCTTCCAGCAGCGCGATGGCCCTCACATCTTGCGCCATCCCATTAATGCGTTCCTTGGTTAGTAACAGCCTGTCCAGCATCGCCTCCGACAAGCCTTTTTCTCGCCCCGCCGCATAGTCCTTCTTGTTCGCTTCCTGTATCTTGTTCGAATACTTCACCAGCGCGTCCGCCACGCCCTCCAACGCGCGATTCTTCACGCTGGAGGGCAGCCTCGCCAGCTTCCGGCTAGCCGCTCGCGCCGCCTGTCCCTGGGAATGGAGGGTTTCTATGGATGCGTTAGTCATTTCATCTGTCCATCCAAGTCACTCTTCAATTTCACCGACTAGCTCTTCAGATTCCTCGTCCTCTAGCATCCCTGCAAATTTGCCGTTACCTTGACCTACAACATAGGTTTCTTTGGCCTCACCCATCATCATCTGCTCACCATGCGTCTCGACACGCCGCGCCTTGGCAAAACCCCGTAGCTTACCACCCTGTGGCAAGGCGGGCCTTTGGCCCTGTAGCAGTTCTTCTATCGTCATTATCTGAATACGTGGAAAGTCCCGCTCCCACAAAATCGAATGGTGGAAGCCGCCAGTGGCAGCTTCAACCCTCATGGGTTCAGTGGACGGCCGTAGCGCTATCAGCAGTCCCAGGTTATCCTGCCCAATAATCGATTTTAACTCACGAACATCCTTTACAGTCACCCCGCCACTTTTTACCGATACTATGACCCTTCGTGCTCTCCCCTTACGGTCGTCCATGAAAGAAAAAACCCCGTCTATTCCCTGATCAGCGCCCTTTTTCTTTTCCCCGCTCTGTGGCAGAGCATTTACTAAGCTCAAAGCCCACCACTGGAATTGGTATCTGTCCTGCCGCGCCAATGCCTCCGCCCCCGCTACGTCCTTAGGCTCGCCTACAACCTCATATTTAAGTCCAGGGAAGCTGTCTTCCAGCCGCTTCTTCATCACTGTAATAGCTAAGTGCGTTACGTCAATGCCAACCCAGCGGCGATTTAAGGTCTGGGCAGCCACCACTGCGGTGCCGCAACCACAGAAGGGGTCCAACACCACATCTCCTTCCTGAGACGAGGCACTTATGATTCGTTCAAGAAGCGCAACAGGCTTCTGAGTTTGATAACCAAGCCTTTCCTGGTCTTTTGGTGAAAGCCATCTTACCTCTTGGTCTACCCCATTCGCACTGCCGAGTACGGTTCCTTCAGTATATGGCTGATATGCCCAAATATCCGGAACCGCCTGCCCGTCATCAGGCTTGAGTCGTTTCTCATATATTGGCCAGGCTTGCCCAGGAATTATTTTTATTAGGCCTAATTTAAACAGAAGGTCAAGTTTTTGATGTTGACTTAGGCCAGATACATCTTCATCAATATCATTAAATAATGTACTTGGTATCGCCCAATGTCTTCCCTTTGCACTAGGATCAAATCCGTGCCATGGCTTTCCAGACTCTCCACCACGGAGACCCGAACCAGTTAGAACATTGCCATAATAGTTAGTTTTCCATCCAACTTCATCTTTCATAAAGAACTGCTCAACATGGCCTCTCATGAAAGGTTTCTTAAGAAAGGTCCATTTGTATTTCTCGGACTTTGAGTAAAAAAGAATTACATCATGAATCGGCGCAAATCGATGAGATTTTCCATGGGTACCAGTGCGTCTCCAGATTATTTCATTCCTAAAGTTCACAGGGTCGAATATGGTATCCAAAATTACTTTCAGATAATGACTAGCGGTGGGATCACAGTGAAGATACAGTGAACCCTCAGACTTGAGAACTCGGTGTAGTTCAACTAATCTGACTGTCATCATCGTTAGGTAGGCCATTACGTCATTGGAACCAATGAAGGCCCTTAATGCCTCTATAGCCTTTGAGACCTTTAGAGGTGAGTTTACGATTATTTCTTGGTAAGTAGCTTCAGCTTTTATGTCCCACTTCCACGTATCGGTGAAAGCCCTAATCTGAGCCTCAGAAGGCACACCGCTGCTCTCCCTAAACAATACGTTGTACTGCTGTTGGCTGTTGAAGGGTGGATCTAAATAAATGAGATCAACAGACTCGTCTGGAACATACCGACGTAAAATCTCTAGGTTATCACCGTAGTAGAGGGCATTAGTTTTGATATCTGCCATTTTATCTCCTACGGTAAGGGATGTTGGGGACAGTGTACTACACAAGGGAGCAGGAGATTTTCAACCTTAAACCCTCCCCGCCGCAAACAGTGTCCCTACATCCTCCCCTGCCTCCACGCGCCCCACCACGTTGGGCCGCCGCCCGTCGCACACCACCACCGTCACCCCCGCCGACGTCGCCAGCCGCGCCGCCTCCACCTTGGTCTTCATACCGCCGCGAGACCACGGGTTCAGCTTCTTCCCCGCCAAAGACTCCACCTGCCCATCGATATTATCCACCCGGGGTATCCGCTTGGCCTTTGAGTCTATTCTCGGGTCCGCCGTCATCAGCCCATCGGCGTCCGTCAGTATAACCAGCAGGTCCGCCTTCATCAGCTTCGCCACCATGGCAGACAGCATATCGTTGTCGCCAAACACCTCCCCTATCTCCTCCACCGCCACCACGTCGTTCTCGTTGATAACCGGCACCACCCGGAGTTCCAGCAGCGAGTCCAACGTCCTATGTACATTCCGAGAATGCTCCACGTCGGCCAGATCGTCCCAGGTCAGCAGCACCTGGGCAATATTTATCCCCTTGGGCTCAAATAGCAGGCTGTAGGCGTGCATCAAGCGATTTTGTCCCACCGCCGCCAGCACTTGGCGAAAGTTCACGTTCGGCAGGTCGCTTTTGACGCCCAGAGGCTTCCGTCCCGCCGCAATAGCTCCCGAAGTCACCAGCATTACTTCGGCTCCAAGGTCATGTATAGCCGCTATTTGGTCCACCAGTCCACTTACCGTGGGCAAGTGGAGCATATCGCTGCCGCCGGTCAGCACGCTGGTCCCAGCCTTAACCACCACCCGCTTGTAGCGCAGCGCCGCCACCCCGTTGGGCGACATTGACGCTGACGTATTGTTTTGCTCTGCGATATCCATGCGTAAACCAAGCCCCTCTTTACGAATGGTCTTAATTATAACAGTGGCCCTTCAAAGCCAACAATGGAAAGTAATCATCCCTCGATGCACCCCTAGGTGTATAATTAACTTACAGGGCTCTCCGTTATGCGGAGCAGCCCGCTTAACGTTGTTAATTGAAGGTCGTCCTTGAGTCTTACAGGTCTCCTGTCGGTCCTCACCACACTCCCGGGCTACCAGCGCCTGCTGGAAGAGGCCCGTCAACGTCGTTCGTCCCTCGCTCCCTTCGCCGCCGGCGCTAAGCCCTTCCTCCTCTCCGCTCTAGCCCGGGACTTGCGCGCTCCCCTGCTAATCATCACCCCTAAGACGGAGTCAGCCCGCCGCCTCCATGAGCAGCTCCTCCTATATCTCGGTGACGACGCCCCTCTCTATCTCTTCCCAGAGCCCGATGTCCTCCCCTTGGAGCGCCTCGCCGCCGACGCCTCTACCAACAACCAGCGCCTTGCCGCCCTAGACGCTCTCATGAACAATGGCGGCGCCTCGCCCATGATAATCGCCTCCCTGTCCGCCGCCCTTCGCAAGACCCTGTCCCCAAATACCTTCAAACAGACCGCTCACACCCTCAAGACCGGCCAGCAAATCCGCATCGGAGAACTTACCGAGCGATGGGTCTCTATGGGCTACCGACGTGAGGAGTCCGTAGAGATTCCCGGCACCTTCACCCTCCGCGGTGGCATTGTGGATATCTTCACCCCGAACTCCAGCCTCCCCGCCCGCCTGGACCTCATTGGCAACGATATCGAAAGCATTACCCTTTTCGACTCCGCCACCCAGCGTTCCGTCCAGCCTGCCGATGCCATCCGCATTGTCCCCGCCCACGAAGTCCTCCCCATCTTCGCCGACCGCCGGCGCGTCTCTGACCTTATCGCCAACCTGAATCTTAGCGACTGCCGCGGCGAGGTCCGAGACCGCATCCAGGACGACCTGGCCTCCATCTTCACCGGCCACAATCAGGAAGACCTGTCTTTCTACAATGGCCTCATCAACAACTCCACCATCCTGGACTACCTCCCGCCGGAAGCCATCCTCGTCCTGGACCACCCCACCCAATTGGATGGTGAGGCCGACTCCCTGGAAGCCCGAGTCCAGGAGACTCGCCAGGCCCGCGTCGGCCGCGGCGAGCTCCCAGCCAACTTCCCAATGCCCCAGTTGCCTTGGTCCAACTTTAAGCAGGACGCCGCCAATCATGTTTCTATATCCCTCACCCCTTGGGCCACACCTGACGGAGATACTCCCTTCAAAACCCCGGACTCCTTTTTCGGACGATTGGACCAGTTCACCGCCGCCGTCTTGGGCCTCGCCAGAAACGGCGCGTCCATTGTAGTGGTCACCCGCCACTCTCGCCGTCTCTCCGAGGTATTAGCAGAAGCCGGCGTCTCCGCCTCTGTCGCGGAAACCCTGGGAACCTCCCCTAACCCCGGCCGGGCTGCGCTTATCCAAGGAGCCTTGGAACAAGGTTGGGTTCTGGAATCCAGTGGCCGCATCGTAGCTCTCTTCACCGACGCTGAAATCTTCGGCGCGGTCAAAGAACGACGCATCCACCCCAAACGCACCATCAAAAAGGCTCCATTCCTCTCTCAGTTGGAGCCGGGCATGTATGTAGTACATGAAGACCATGGCATCGCCCGTTTTGGCGGCGCCAAAAGCATGGAGACCGCCGGCGAGCAGCGTGAGTACCTGGTCCTCGAATACGCCGAGGGCGACAAGCTCTACCTACCCACCGACCATCTCGATCGCATCTCCCCCTACGTCAACACCAGTGACAAGCCTCCTGCCCTCACACGTCTCAGCAGCCCGGAATGGGCGCGCGCCAAGCAGCGCGCTAAGGCCTCCACCCAGGAGCTCGCCAAAGAACTCCTGGATATACACGCCGGCCGGCAGATGGCCCAGGGCCACCCCTACTCGCCTGACACCGTCTGGCAGCAGGAAATGGAGGATGCCTTTCCCTTCGAGGAGACCGCCGACCAGTCCCACACCATCGAAGAAGTTAAGGCCGATATGGAGTCTCCCAGGCCCATGGACCGCCTGGTCTGTGGAGACGTGGGCTATGGCAAGACGGAAGTCGCCCTCCGCGCCGCCTTTAAAGCCGTCGCCGACGATATGCAGGTCGCTATCCTCGTCCCCACTACCGTCCTGGCCCAGCAGCACTACGCCACCTTCAGCAGCCGCCTCACTCCCTACCCCGTCACCGTGGAAGTCCTCAGCCGGTTCCGCTCCTCCAAAGAGCAGGATGCGGTTATTGAGCGGCTAAAAAGCGGCGAGGTCGATATAGTCATTGGCACTCACCGTCTCCTCCAAAAAGACGTGCGGTTCAAGCGCCTCGGCCTCGTCATCATCGACGAAGAGCATCGGTTCGGCGTCTCCCACAAGGAACGCCTCAAGCGCCTCCGCCAGGAGGTGGACATCCTCACCCTCAGCGCCACTCCTATACCCCGCACCCTCTACATGTCCCTTGCCGGCATCCGCGATATGAGCACTATGGAGACGCCTCCCGAGGAACGGCACCCCGTCAAGACCTACGTCGGCGAGTATTCCGATGACGCTGTAAAGGAAGCCATCCTTCGCGAGCTTGACCGCGGCGGCCAAGTCTTCTTCCTCCACAACCGAATCAGCTCCATCCGACGTGTCGCCGGTGAGCTTTCCAAGCTGGTCCCCCAGACCAGGATTACTGTGGCCCATGGCCGTATGGCCGAGGATGAACTGGAAGCCCAGATGCTCGCCTTCGCTAATGGCGAAAGCGACGTTCTGGTCTGCACCACCATCATCGAGTCCGGCCTAGACATTCCCAACGCCAACACCCTCATCATCGACCGCGCCGACCGCTACGGCCTCTCCCAGCTCTACCAGCTCCGTGGTCGAGTGGGCCGCAGCAGTTCCCGCGCCTATTGCTATCTCTTTGTCCCCAAAGGCCGCAAGATTACTGAGGAGGCGGAAAAGCGCCTGCGCGCCATCCTTGAGGCCTCCGAGCTTGGCGCCGGCTTCAGGCTCGCCATGCGAGATTTGGAGATTCGAGGCGCCGGTAACATCCTGGGCGCTGAGCAGAGCGGCCACATCCACGCCGTCGGTTTTGAGCTCTATAGCTCGCTCCTCAACCAAGCCGTCGCCGAGCTTCGCGCCCAGCAGGGCCAGGCCCCAGTTGACGGCCTCAAGCCTAAAGATGAAATTCGCGTGGACCTCCCCCTCTCCGCCCACCTGCCCCAGGACTACATTTCCCACCTGCCCAACCGGCTGGCTGTCTACAAACGTCTTGCCGCCCTTGATACCCTCGACAAAATCGACGATATACGTGAGGAGCTGGCGGACCGCTTTGGCCCGCCGCCGCCCGCTGTCGAAGACCTTCTATACGGCATCACCGTCAAGACTCTGGCGCGAGATGTAGGCGTTCAGTCCGTCGCCCACTCCAGCGACGCTATTATTCTAAACCTCAAAGAACCCGTCGGCGGTGCCCGGTTGCCCCTGGAAAAAGCCCTTGGCTCCTGGGCCAAGGTCGGCAATATGCAAGTGCGCCTGGACAAACATCTCATGGGACCTCAGTGGCAAAAAGGCCTCCTCACCATCCTCAAAGCTATGAAAGCCTTCCAGTACCGCCTTGCCGCCCTTCCCGTCGGCTGATCCGAGCCCTGCCCATCACCTTAAGCTGCGCCCTCAGAATTTAGCTTCAAAGGTCTAGCCATCCGGCCTTTTCGGCCATATAGGGCCCCCCGAATGCTCGGGGGGCCCTATATTAGAGCGCCTAGCGTAGTCCTTGTCGTCCCTTCGTCAGGCTACGACGTAGACCTTACTATTTAGCTCCATGTCTTGCTCTGGGTTGTTAGGGTTTAGAGCATGACAGACTTGCCTCACCATTATGGTGCGCTCTCTGTCTCAGTCCCGCCAGCAGCTACACTCGTGTTCTCCTGCGTGGCTCCGGTATCGGAGGTCTGCTCGGTCCCGTTAGTGTTGCCGCCGGTGTTGCCCTGCTCAACAGCTCCGCCAGCTCCGGCTCCGCCTGAGGACTCGACCGTATTGCTCTGAGTGGTGTTCTGGGTGGTCGTGTTCTCGTTCTCGGCCTTAGCCTTGTTGCTGTTGTTCTGGGTGCTATTGCCAAAGATGGAAACGCTTACGTTTTCCTGGCTGGCTCTAACACTCGAAGTCTGATTGGTGCTGTTGGCATTGGCGCCGGTATTGTTCTGTCCTACGGACCCTCCTGCGCCGCCGCCGTACGAGACCGTATTTCCCTGATCAACTGTCTGATCAGTGGTGTTCTCGTTCTCGCACTCAGCCTCGTTCTCGTTGTTCTGGTTGCTGTTGCCAAAGATGGCTACGCTGATGTTTCTCTGCCTGGCCTTGGCCTCGCAGTTCTGCGTAGTGTCGTTGGCGTTGGCGCCTGTATTGCTCTGCTCGACGCCGGGATCGCCGTTCTGGGTGGTCTCAGCATCAGCACCCTGAGCGCCGCCACTGGTCACCGTATTGTCCTGGGTAACGCCCTGGGTGGTGGTGTTCTCGTTCTCGCACTCGGCCTCATTTTCGTTGGCCTGGTTGCTGTCACCGAACACCGCCACGCTGACGTTGGTCTGCTTGGCCTTGGCCGCACACTCCTGCTGGGTCTCGTTAGCATTGGCGCCAACGTTGTCCTGCTCTATGCCAGGATCGCCGTTGACGTGATCGCTCTGAGTACCAGCGCCTTCACCCTGAGCGCCAGCGCCGTCGCTGTACGTAACCGTATTCCCCTGATCGACCGTCTGGTCAGTCGTGTTCTCGTTCTCGCACTCGGCCTCGTTCTCGTTGGCCTGGTTGCTGGAGCCGCCAATAGCTACGTCAGCGTTCTCCTGCTTGGCCTTGGCTTCGCAGCCCTGCAGAGTCCCGTTGGCGTTCACGCCAACGTTGCTCTGTCCGACCGCGCTGCCGTTGCCAGTCCCCTCGCCGGTGTACTCAACTGAGTTCTCTTGACCAACCTCTTGGCCGATCGTGTTCTCATTCTCGCACTCGGCTTCGTTCTCGTTCTCCTGGTTGCTGGAGCCGCCAATAGTAGCGTTGTCGTTCTCTTGGCGGGCCTTGACCTCGCAGCCCTGTATGGTCCCGTTGGCATTGACACCTACGTTGTCCTGCTCTACCGGGCTTTCGTTGCCGCTAACTGCGCCGTCGTACGACACGACGTTAGCTTGCCCTACGCCCTGGGTAGTCTCGTTCTCATTCTCGCACTCGGCCTCATTTTCGTTGGCCTGGTTGCTCTCACCGCCAATAGTCGCGTTCTCGTTGTCCTGCTTGGCCTTGGTCTCACAACCTTGTATGGTCCCGTTAGCGTTGACGCCAACGTTGTCCTGCTCTACCGGGCTGAAGTTGCCATTAACCTGGCCATCGTATGCCACGACGTTAGCCTGCGCTACGCCCTGGCTGGTCGTGTTCTCGTTCTCGCACTCAGCCTCGTTCTCGTTCTCCTGGTTGCTGGAGCCGCCAATAGTCGCGTTGTCGCTTTCCTGGCGGGCCTTGACCTCGCAGCCCTGCTCAGTCCCGTTGGCGTTCACGCCCACGTTGTCCTGCTCCACGGGGCTGAAGTTCCCGTTGACGTCGCCCGAGTACACTACGACGTTGGCTTGGGATACGCCCTGGCTGGTCGTGTTCTCGTTCTCGCACTCAGCCTCGTTCTCGTTCTCCTGGTTGCTGGAGCCGCCTATGGTGGCGTTGTCGTTGTCCTGCCCGGCCCAGGCTTCGCAGCCCTGGCTGGTCTCGTTAAGGTTGGCGCCAACGTTGTCCTGCTCGATGGCGCTGAAGTTCCCGTTAACGTCGCCTTGGTACACCGCGATGTTGGCTTGGGATACGCCCTGGCCGGTCGTGTCCTCGTTCTCGCACTCGGCTTCGTTCTCGTTCTCCTGGTTGCTTGAGCCGCCAATGGTCGCGTTGTCGTTCGCTTGCTCAGCAGCGACCGCGCAGCCCTGGCTAGTCTCATTGGCATTAGCGCCCACGTTGTCCTGTTCGATGGCGCTGAAGTTGCCGTTGACGTCGCCCGAGTACACTACCACGTTGGCTTGCCCGACACTCTGACCAGTAGAGTTTTCGTTCTCGCACTCAGCCTCGTTCTCATTCTCCTGGTTGCTGTCGCCGCCAATGGTGGCGTTGTTGTCGTCCTGCCCGGCCCAGTTACCAGACCCGCATTCCTGCTCAGTCCCGTTGTAATTGGCGCCGGTATTGGCCTGTGCGACAGGGCTTTCATTACCGTTGGCAATCCCGCTGTATACGACAACGTTCTGGCCGACAACGTCCTGGCTGGTCTCATTCTCGTTCTCGCACTCGGCCTCGTTCTCGTTCTCCTGGTTGCTGGAGCCGCCTATGGTAGCATTGTCGTTGGCTTGCTCAGCAGCGACTTCGCAGCCTTGCGACGTCCCGTTGTAGTTGGCTCCAACGTTGTCCTGCTCTACCGAGCTGCCATTACCGTTGCCAGTCCCGGCATACACCGCTTGGTTCACCCCAACGACGCCCTGGCTGGTCGAGTTCTCGTTCTCGCACTCAGCCTCGTTCTCGTTGGCCTGAACGCCGGTGCCGCCTATGGTGGCTTGGTCGTTGTCCTGACCAGCCCAGGCAGCGCAGCCCTGCAAGGTCTCGTTGGCGTTGGCGCCAACGTTGTCCTGTTCAACAGTGCTGAAGTTGCCATTGCCGTCGCCGTTGTACTCCACGGCGTTAGTTTGCCCAACGCCCTGGCTGGTGGTGTTCTCGTTCTCGCACTCAGCCTCATTCTCGTTGGCCTGGATCCCGATAGCGCCAATGGTGGCGTTATCGTTCACTTGGCCTGCAGCTACTTCACAGCCCTGCAAGGTCACGTTGAGGTTGGCGCCAACGTTGTCCTGTTCAACAGTGCTGAAGTTTCCGTTGCTGCCGCCGTTGTATACGACTGAGTTCGCCTGACCAACCGTCTGGTTGGTGGTGTTCTCGTTCTCGCACTCAGCCTCGTTCTCGTTGGCCTGGATCCCGATAGCGCCAATAGTGGCTTGATCGTTGTCCTGGCCAGCCCAGGCAGCGCAGCCTTGCAAGGTCACGTTGGCGTTGGCGCCGGTGTTGGATTGACCTATGCCAGGGTCGCCGTATTCCCCATTCTCCTGAGACTCGACACCCTCGCTAGCAGCGCCGCTGCTGTATGTGACCTCATTCGTCTGGTCAACCGATTGGGTGGTGTCGTTCTCGTTCTCGCATTCGGCCTCGTTCTCGTTGGCCTGAATGCCGATAGCGCCTATGGTGGCTTGGTCGTTCGTTTGGCCCGCAGCGGCTTCGCAGAGTTGCAACGTGCCGTTGGCGTTGGCGCCGACGTTGTCCTGCTCTACCGAGCCAGGATCGCCGTTGCCGCCATTGCCGGTTAACTCGACCAAGTTCAGCTGACCAACCGTCTGGTTGGTGGTGTTCTCGTTCTCGCACTCGGCTTCGTTCTCGTTAGCCTGGATCCCGATGCCGCCAATAGTGGCGTTATCGTTGTCCTGCCCAGCCCAGGCTCCGCAGAGTTGCAAGGTCTCGTTGAAGTTGGCTCCAACGTTGTCCTGCTCTATGCCATCGTCCTCGTGGCTGGAGGCGCTCTCAAACCCGGCATCTACAGTGGTTCCTTTCTATTCTCCTGAATGAGCGCCTGGGTGACCTCGTTTTCGTTTTCGCACTCGACTTCATTCTCGTTCTCTTGAGTGCTGCTCCCACCAACAGCTACGCTTTCGTTGACCTGCCAGGAGTCGTCTATACACGCCTGGAGTGTCTCGTCGAAGCTGCCGCCGGTGTTGTCTTGCTCAAGCCAGCCCCCGACATACCCTGTACTGCCGATGCCGCCGGCAAACAGAGCGGGAGCAAGCAATACTACTGCCAGTAACGCAACAGTAATGCTTAATACCCCAATGATTCGTTTCACGTTCTGTTTCTCCTTGTTTGCCCTTTCGGGTCAAAGTTAGGTAACCACTTCAAGCGCGCCGCGGTCTGTAGTGTGCTGCGCGCTGACCGTAGTCACCCAGGAGGAACAGATGAGCTGAGAGATACAGCTTTGTAAGTAATACCCTCCTGGCTGTACACATTTCGCCAGGAAATAGGCCCAAATTCATTGCGGGCGGCTACAAGCCCGTGTGTCGATTTGGAATAGTCTTGGCTGGACGTGACGCTGCTGGATGACAGGGTTGGCAGTGCCTTCTTGGCAGGCGTCTCATTTTTGGGAGCCACCGGATTAGTGCCGGGCGAAGATGTAGACGATGCCGCCTTCCCACTACTCTCGTCGGCGGTCTGCGAAGACTTCACCGATGATACGGTGTGCCCGTCAAAAACCGCTGGGCCTTCATATCCTGCATCCAAGAAATCCGCCTGATGGGACCACGTGATGGCTTCCACCGCGGCGGACCCTTTTTCTGGTTCCTCCTCGGCGCCTTGTCCCTTTGTGTCACAGGGGGCGTCCTTGGCGGCGCTTACTCCGCCTGCTGCCTCATCTTTCGTCCTCTGCTGTACCGACTGTTTGCCTAACGAAAGGTCGACATGTCGACCTTTGTCGGCGCTTTGTCGCGGCACTCTTACTTTAACGGGGCCTTGGCTTTCCTTGGAAGCGCCAGCTAGTTGCGCGCCCTCCATTAGATTCTCAAAGATCTTCTCCGCTCTAACATCAGCATGAGCGGCGTCGGCCGCTTCTCCGGCGTCTTGAGCGCCGCCCATTGCTTCGCTGATTTCCTGCATAATGTTTATGGGATCTTTCTCAACCGGCTCCTCTATCCCCTGGTGACTCATCTCCAGAATTGTAGCTGGAACATCGTCTCCAGAATCCTGGCCTCCCTGCTCATCCTCTGCAATGGTCCCGTCATCTTCCTCTAGGATCACCGGCTCTTCCGTGACATCAGCTGCAGTTTTATCCGTGGTCTCAACGGTTCCTTCTGCGGCGTTTGTAGTCTGGACATCAGAAGCGTTTTCGCCGACGTCTGTGACTATTTCTGATGCCGCCACGCCCTCGGAAATCTCGGCGGCCTCCTGAGCCCCCTCAACCCCCGCATCCGACATCGGATGCGGAACGCTGTCAGCCGGGATGCTGTCAGATGATGCCTCAATAGTGCTGGTTGAAGTGTCCTGTTCAGCCTTAGCCTCGGTGCTTTGATAGGTCTCGTTGGTGTTGACCGCCGCGCTTTCCTGCTTCACCGCCTCGCCATTGCTCTCCTGGCTTCCTGCCTGGTTCTTCTGCTTAATCTGCTGGTTTGTTTCGTTAACGTTGGCTGATGTGGCGGTGTTACTGTTGGAGTGGCTGCTGTTCCCGTTCGTGCCGACGCTCTCGGCGCCTTGCTCGGTCTTTAGTGGTGTCTCCCGCTGCGCAGCGTTCTCATTATCCGATTCATCAATATTAATATCCGAATCCGGCCCCTCGGCTTCCGTTGTCTCGGTCTCGGACTCGCTGGCGGCGCCAGGAGGCTCGACGCTTTCACAGCCTTCCAATACTCCTGACGATTCCTCAGACGCTTCCATTGCCGCGTCGGCGGTTTCCATCGCTGCGGCCGTCGTCTCGTCAATGGTCTCCTTCAGGGCAGCAGCCCACTCCTCGTCCGTTGCAGACAGCGGGGTGATCAGGTCGTCTATGGCTGCGCCAATCTTCTCTTGGAGGATTTCCGCAATGGATGGCGACGCCTCTGTCGCCTTTCCGCCGTCTCCCTCCACTTCATCCCTGGCCTCGCAATACTCCAAAGTTTCGTCGGGAGTCGTGGACGGGACCTCGCTGCCACTGTTCTTATCCTCCGAAGCGGCAGCGCCAGTCTCAGCATCCGTCGCCTCTTCTGTGGCAGGTGCGGGTTCCTTTAAGTCCAAGGCGGCACCGTCAATGGTCTCACCAAGAAGTTTTTCAGCCTCTTCGGACAGCGCCCCGGCAAGGCCTTCTACTGCAATAGAGGCGCCAGGGTGGTCAGATTTCTGTTCTGCTCCGTCTGCGCCTTCTGCGCTTGGGTCGTCTGTAGAAAATACGTCAGGGACCTCTGAAACGCCAGGAGTTTGAGGCTCGTCAGCCTTTGTAATCCCCGCAAACACAGTCAGCTGCAGGGTTGCTACAAGCCCTACAGCCAGCGCGATAAATTGGAATCTAGGCAATCGCCGAGGTGACACCGCCCCTCCCCTCACCCCTATTTGTTGTCTAACTTCGGCAATTAAGGACTAGAACATTCCTCAACCGTCTCCAAGTTTTGGCAACATTCGGTTGTTAATTCTCTTCCAGGCGCTGGAAGTTTTTACTATCTAATCGGATAGCTTGGTTTAGTTAATATTAGTAACTTGCCTTTACTATTTATTACTAACCTGTGTTTACTATTTATCATTAATAGCCTGACTAATAGCCTGCCTTCAAGCGTCCGCCCTCGTCGCCTTTGCCTAAACCGTCAGTGGAGCATCCCATTTCAGCTGGCTCTCAGCCAAGCAGAGCACCACTTGCTTCCTTGCGTTAACCCCTGGACGCCGCCACTTCCTCCACTCCCCATAACCCCCGCACCCTCATCAACCCTTTCGCCTCTCCGTGCCATCCATGCCGGTCTAAAAGCACCGGTGTTATCCCTACCGCCCTGGCTCCCTCCACATCCGAGTAAACTTGGTCTCCCACATGCAGCGCCTCATTAGGCTCCACCCCAGCCTTTCGCAGCGCCGTTAGGAACACCAGGGGGTGCGGCTTTTCCTCCCCCACCTCCTTGGACGTGACGCAGAAGTCCAAGTACTCGCCCAGCCCCATTTCTTTCACCATAGGCCCCATATCCCTGTTCAAGTTGGATATAACGGCCAGTGTAAGCCCCCTCTTCTTCAGTGCCCTCAGCACCGGCGCAGCATCCTCATACGCCGCGAACTCCCTGGGCACCAGCGTCGTCAACCGCCACACCTGCCTCGCCAGCGGCAGCGTCACCGCCAGACCGGCCCCCAGCAGCACCATCTGTTCGTAGCGAGCGAAAAACTCCCCTCTGTCCTCTTCCGACCGCCCCGCCAGCGACGCCCTAGCGTTTTCACGATTGAAATAGTCGTCCGCGACGTGATACCCCTTGAGAATCCCTTCCCTGGTCACTGACAGCCCAATCTCTCGACAAGCCGCCACCTGGATTTCTTCCACTGGCGGCCAGAACCTCGCCAGCGTGTTATAAAAATCGAAGAATACAGCCTTGATCTTGCTCATGGCCTGATTCTAGCACGCCTGGTACGCTCACGCCTCCCGCGCCACAGTCAGCCCCCATACCGCATCCGCTCCCCTATCCTTCAACGCCGCGCTGCAGGCCGCCAGCGTGCTGCCTGTTGTGCATACATCATCGATAACTAGTACCCGCTCTCCCCGCAAATCTCCGGACGCCTCGAAAGCTCCCTGCGCGTTCCTGGCCCTCTCCCCTCGATTCGCCACCGACACCTGCGGCGCCGAGTTCTTTGTCCTCTTTAGCCATCCAGGCTCCACCCTTAGTCCCGTCAGCCTCCCCACCTCCCTGGCCACCAGCTCCGACTGGTTATATCCCCGTTCCCGCAGCTTTCGACGGTGCAGCGGCGCCGGCACTATAACCGTCGCGTCGATAGGATTGTCACCGAGACATCTAGCCAGAAGCCCGCCTAGCTCCGGCGCGAGCGCCCTGTAGTAACGGTATTTCAGATTGTGAATCGCTTCCCTGATCACGCCCTCCATTCTATACGGTGAGCGCACCCCGTCTATGCCCAGCGGCGATTCCCCGCATCGACGGCATGGGTCACCTTCGTCAGGTTGAGCGCAGATTCGGCAGTACGGTGGCTCTAAGCGAGGCAATGCGGACTGGCAGTCCAGGCAAATTCCCGCGCCTTCTCTGCCGCAGCCCAGGCACCGCATCGACAGCAACAAGTCCAATGTCGCTTTAGCAACTCGCCTCAGAAGCAAAGGACCGTCCATGGCTAAAAGCGGAAGGATACCTTGCGATAGGCTTCGGCGTACTCGTAACCCGCCTTTTTGCCCATGTCCTTGGCCCAGTCTCGCAGCCACTTCTCCGTATCGTCGCTGGATAGGCCGCCCACCTGGCTATCGTGTTTCTTCAGGGCCTCCACTTTCAGTTCCAGCGTATCGGTTATGTCAATATACGTATCGCACTCTTCAGCGCCCCAAAACAATATCGTTGGCGTCTTATGAGGCTCCAGCCCCTCCTTCTCGTGCTCGGCGTAGTGGAGTCTGTCCCGGGCGTAGGGAAACACCGCGTCCTGTGTGACAATGCCGGTGATTCGGTGGTCCCTATGAAAATAAAACGTGCGCCTGTAGGGGTCAGGGCAAATTACTACATCCGGCTTGAACCGCCGTATCGCCAGCACAATCTGCCCTCTAAACTCCCGCGTCTCCTCCAGTTCTCCGTCAGGATGTCCCAGCGGCACCACGTCCTTCACCCCTAGAACCGCAGCCGCATCCATCTGCTCCTTTAACCGTATCTTGGCTAATCTCTTGTGTGTCATCTTCGGGTCCTCGGACCCCTTTCCCCCGTCAGTGCAGAGCACGTAATACGCCTCCGCGCCCGCTTTCACCCACTTGGCCACGGTGCCACCGCATGATATCTCCGCGTCGTCCGGGTGCGGCGTTACCACAAGGACTCGCTTAGGCGTCTCCTCCACTCGTGTCTCCTGCATCATTGTTAGCGAAAAGCTACTCTGCTATAATCGCCCAGTAGTGTCAAGCTGGCGATTGTATCCGATACCCTGTTAGGAAACCCCTGGAAAATTCTAGCGATAAGTATTCCTATCTACTTTGTGTACTGAACATCTATCGATACGCGCCTTCCGATGGGCTGACCTCCCCGCCCTCCTAAAGCTGGAAAATAGTCTTCGACGTGCCGCCGGCGACCCCGCTCCTGCCAGCGAAAAGTTGCTGAAAGAGTACCTTCGGTTGCCCAACCTTCACGTGGAGGATAACCTTTTTCTTTGCCTCATCCATGACACCCTGAACGGCGCCGCCCTCGTCATCACGGAGCTTAGGATCCGCCGCGCCGTTCTAGACTTGAAAGTGTTGCCGGATAGCTCTCGCCCGGTCGTGGAACAGGCCTTGATTCGTGCCGCTTTAAAACGGGCCGGGGATCTTGGCGCGGCTATGATGCACGTGCAGAAGCCGTCGGAGCCCCACTGGCGCGCCGCCCTATCCCGGGAAGGCTTCCAGCCATGCCGACTCTACTGGACCATGCGTTGGAACGTGCAAGACACGCCCCAGCCGGACCTCCCGGAGGGGTACTCTTTTAGCGCCTATCGAGGCTCCGAGGACGCCAAAATCCTTACTCAGATACAAAATGCAGCCTTCACCGGCAGTTGGGGCTTCTCTCCCAACACGGAGGAAGAGATCGAATACCGGGCGTCCATGAGCATTACGCCGCCTCAGGGCATCATCTTCCTAAAGGACAATCATAAGGTGGCCGGGTACTGCTGGACCTTCGTGCTGCCTCGCCGGGAAGCCTTGGTAGGCATCATATCCATGATCGGCATCCAGCCGGACTACCGCGCGAAGCGTCTGGGCCGCCCCCTCCTCCAGCAAAGCCTCTGCTATCTGACATCCAAAGAGGTATCGGCTGTGGAGTTGGAAGTGGACTCAGGCAATCGTCCCGCTGTAAGCCTCTACCAGTCCCTGGGCTTCGAAAAAGTTGCGGAAACTCAGTGGTTTGAGGCTTCCCTTGCGTCGGCGTCCTGAGTTGCTTTAGACACAACCTGCGTAGCGCCGTAGTCCTTGATGTGCTCCGGCAGCACCGATCCAGCCGAAAGCACCATTCTCATAGCTTCATCCACGCTCAAGTTTGTATGCGTGACTTCTTCTTCGGGTAGCACCGCTATCCATCCCGAGTTTGGCAGCGGGCTGTTTGGTATGTATACCACAGTCATCGGCCTGTTGCCCGGATCTACATAAGACGCCGTCACAAATCCAATCGTCTTCAACCCCTGCCGCGGCCACTCTACCATGACTACACGGCTATAACGAAAGCTCCCCTGAGCATTCGATAGCGCGTCGACCGTTTGACGCGCCGTTCGATAAATCGGCCTTACGATTGGTATAAGGTCCGCCAGGTGATGCCCAAAATCTATTATCCGTCTCCCAATAACGTAGCTTGCTATAACCCCGGCTAGATAAATGATGATAAAGAATAGGACTAAGCCCACCCCAGGAATATCTCTGCCGAATATCCGCTCAATTATCTTTCTCAGATTGGGATCGATGAGATCAAAGACGAATTTAAGGACAAGGTACGTGGCTGCTAACGGTAGGATGACCAGCAAACCCGACACCATACGCTCTCGTATGTGATTGCCCATCCTCCCCACTGCCCTGGTAGGTCTAGGCTCTTCCTGTGTCATCATCTAGATGAGTTCTCAGTCACAAGCCCGTTATATAATTCCCCCACCTTGCTCGCCACCGTGTCCCAGCCCATAGAGCTTGCCCTTTCCAGGGCAGCTTGGCTCATAGTCTTCCTCAAGTCCTCGTTCCCCAGAACAATAGACAAGGCGTCCGCATAGGGCTCCGGGCAGCGCCACGGCAGCAAGTATCCAGTCTGGCCGTGCTTCACCACCGTCGGAAGCCCTCCCACCCGGGCGGCCACCACCGGAGTGCCGCAGGCCATGGACTCCAGCGCCACTAGACCAAAACTTTCGTAATAGGACGGCACTACGCAAATATCGGCTGCGGAAAAGTACGTCGGGAGAAGCTCCCGGTCCACTCGGCCTACAAACTTCACACGTTGAGATACACCCATCTCTTCGGAAAGGGACTTCAGCCGCTGGACCTCTTTATCCTGGCTCAGGTCCCCGCCGACAATCAGCACCTTGATCCTATCCTCTACCTCCATGGTCGCCGCTATTCGAAGCAGCAGGTCCACGCCTTTCAGCGCCTCAATGCGCCCCACGTACAGCAGCACCTTCTCCCCGTTCAGTCCCAGCCTGTGCCGCGCTTCCTTCATATCCAGCGGCTTAAATAGAGACAGGTCTACTCCGCAATATACTAGTCTAATCTTGTTCCTGTCTGCTTGGTAGAGATTGACCATCGCCTCAATTTCGTGACGGCTGGAAGCGGTTACAGCGTCGGCCTTGGCTAAAAGTTGCCTCTCTATGGCCGTGCGATATGGCGGTTCCTTCTCCCCCGGCCTCGCCCGCTTCTTCAACTCTGCCAGCGTGTGGAAGGTCATCACCATGGGCGCTTTATCCCGACGAGATAGGCATTGCCCCACCAGGCCGGACATCCAGTAATGGGCATGAATCAAGTCGTATCGAATGCCATTCTGTGCCTGAAAGTCAAAAATGCGCTGCGCGAAACGGTGTACCCCCGGATACAAACCTTCTAACTCCGCATCCTCCGGCCCTCCATCCAGGTGAACAATTCTTACACTGTCCCCTAGGCTTACGATATCCTGATTCTGCCCCTTGTGGCGGCGAGTGAAAATATCCACCTGCATGCCCATGGCGCCCAGGTTCCTGGACAGCTCCCGAACGTAAACGTTCATACCCCCAACCTTGCCCGCTCCAGGCGCTAATCCAGGGCAGGTGTGGAAGCTCACCATAGCCACCCGCAGGTTGCTCACCCTCTAGTCACCGTCATGGTATAAAGCGGCTTATCCTCTCCGCCCAGGTCGTACTTATACGGCTCGTTGCCTCGCAAGAAATCGTAGTAATCCTTTCCTTCCTCTATGGCATCCTTCACGGTAAACGCCTTCAAAAGCAACCCCACACTGTAAAAACCGTAGTCTTGATTATACCCGCTATTGTATAAAAACCTAGAGGCGCCATAGTCGAAGCACAGAGCGGAGGCTACCCGCTTGCCCTCCACCTCCATAAAATAAAGCCGCATCACGTCCAGATCTCCCATCTCTCTCCCAATGCCCCTGAAAAACCTTTCCCTCTCCGGCGTCAGAAACCTATGCTTCGTCTCGCGGCTCATCTTCAGCAGGCTGAAGAAATCGTCCATCGCCCCCTCTATCTCCTCCGGCGACCGTAATGCGTACCACTTCACTCCGGGCGCGGTATCCAGCCGGCGCAGCTTCCTGCGAAGCTCATGGCGGTTTTTCTTCGATAGGCTGTTCACATACTCATCCCAGGTCTTAGGAAGCGCCTTGCCCGGGCACACCTCGTCCTGCACAACCTCCACTCGATAGCCCTTGCCGCGGGCTATGTCCGGGAAGAGCCCTAAGGTAGGCGACGAGTGGTTCAACGAATAGAGTTCCAGCGTGTGCCATTCCAGGCTCCCCAGGTGTTCCACCAGCTCCCGGTAAAAAACCTCTTCCTGGCCGCGCGGCACCAGGAAGTCGTTGTAATCGCACACGTTCTTGTCTCCCACAAATGTCAGTACGCCGTTCCCGCTCCGTAGCGACGCCATCCCTTCCATCCCATTGTCGCCGCCGACTCGAAGAAAACACAACCGCTCCCCCTTGCCCAGCTCTTCCCACCACGCTCTCTGCCATTGCGGCGTCTGGAATAAGGTGTTGACGGCGCTGCGCGGCAATAGTCTATTCCACTCCGCCGACACCTCATCGAAAGAGCTATGGCATTCGACTGAAGACATCTAAGCGGCCCGCAGCATGTTCATAAGTTCGGCTGAACTCATCTGCCCCTTGGGGAACGGGCCTCGCACCGCGCTGGTCATGATTCTGCTCCCCTGATTGCGCACTCCCCGCATAGTCATGCACATGTGTTCCGCCTCCACAATCACCGCCACCCCATGGCAGTCCAGGCCTAGCTGAATCGCGTCGGCCAGCTGCGACGTCATGCGCTCTTGAAGCTGCGGCCTCCTCGCCACAATCTCCAGCGCTCTTATCAGTTTGCTGGCCCCGCACACCTTTCCCTTGGGGATATACCCAATCTGCGCCGCGCCATAGAAGGGCAGCAGATGGTGTTCGCAGATCGAGAAAAACGACACGTCACGCAAAACAACCGCATTGGACTCCCCGCTGTCCTCGAAAAGCGCGGTGAAAGCCTCCGCTGGGTCTAGCCCTACGCCGGAGAACAGTTCACTGTACATCCTGGCGACTCTCGACGGCGTATCCTTTAGCCCCTCCCTGGACGTGTCCTCGCCAATGGCGGCCAGAATAGCCGCCACGCTCTGGCGTATCTTCTCCTCCTTGATCATGTTCCCCCTGCTTTAGGTTGCCCAATTCTAGGCCGAAGGGATCAGCAACGCCGCCTCAACCTCCTCCAGCCGCGGCGAGACCTCTATCATCTCCGAGCGTATGGAACGCGCCGCCAGGTCCGGGTCTTTAAGACCTGAGCCGGTGATTATACACACTATGCGGCTTCCCTTTAGCTCCCAGCCCGCCCTGTATAGCTTCATAAGTCCCGCTACGCTGGCCGCCGACGCCGGCTCACAGAAAATTCCCTCCGACGCCGCCAGTTTATGATAGGCCTCCAAAATCTCATCGTCATTAACTGAGTCGATGATTCCCCCCGAGTCATCCCTCGCCTTGATCGCCGCCTGCCAGCTCGCCGGGTTCCCAATCCTGATAGCCGACGCCACCGTCGATGGGTTCTCAACTGGGCGTCCCTGCACAATCGGAGCTGCGCCCTCGGCTTGGAATCCCATCATTCGAGGCAAAGAGCGGGCCTTACCCTTGCCTTTGTATTCGACAAACCCTTTCCAGTAGGCCGTAATATTTCCCGCGTTACCCACAGGTATACAAACATAATCCGGCGAGTCGCCTAACTCATCCACAACCTCAAAGGCAGCAGTCTTCTGGCCTTCCAGCCTGTTGGGATTGACCGAATTGACCAGCGTTATCGGATGCCTCTCCACCAGAGTCCGAACCATGGTAAGCGCTTGGTCAAAGTTGCCGTTGACCACCAGCACCCTCGCGCCGTAAGCCCTGGCCTGGGCCAGCTTGCCAGCGGCTACGTTCCCCTTAGGCACCAGCACCGTCACAGGCACGTCGAAACGTGCGCCGTAAGCCGCCGCCGCCGCGCTGGTGTTGCCCGTGGAGGCGCAGATGATCCCGCGGCTTCCCTCCTCCAGTGCCTTCGCTACCGCCACCACCATCCCCCGGTCCTTAAAAGAACCCGTGGGATTGCACCCTTCCAGCTTGAAATAAAGCTCTAGCCCGCCCATTTCCGCCGCCAGGCGCGTCGAGCGCACTAGCGGTGTGTCACCCTCCCCCAGGGTTATCTCAGGCGTCTTTTCCGTGACAGGCAAATATTGGCTATATCTTTTGATTACCCCTTTTGGCATATCGCTTTTTCAGGTAGGCATTTCCTCTATTCTTATCAGATTGCTTACCTCTGTCACCACCTTCAGTCTCTCCATCTGTTCCACGGACTTTTGCACCGCCGAGTGTTTAGAAGGGTGCGTGGTAATCACTATCTCCGCTGTTCGATTCTCTAAATCTGTGTCCTTCTGAATTATATTAGCAATGCTTATATTCAAATCCCCCAGGACCCGGGTGATCTGGGCCAGCACTCCGGCCCGGTCCGCCACCTTCAAGCGATAGTAACAGCGGCTCTCGATTTCCGCCATATTCTTCACCCGCAGCTCCTTCTCCATAGTCGGCGTCGATGGCGGCGGCGCCTTCGTAGCGATGCGCCTCGCGATCTCCACCACATCTCCCAGCACGGCGCTCGTGGTCGGCCCCTGCCCCGCTCCCAGGCCGTGGAACACTGCCCTGCCCAGCAAGTCCCCTTCCACCTCAATAGCGTTAAACGCGCCGCCCACCTTCGCCAGAAGATGTCGTTCAGGCACAAGCGCCGGATGCACCCTGGCCTCTATGGTGTGGCTGTTTCGCTTGGCTATGGCTAGCAGCTTAATCGCGTAGCCCAGTTCGCTGGCGTACCGGAAGTCCCTGGCATGTAGCCTGGTAATTCCCTCCCTGAACACCTGCTGCGGCGAAACCCTGGAATGAAAGGCTAAAGTCGCTAGGATCGACAGCTTATACGCCGCATCCACCCCTTCCACGTCGTTGAACGGGTTAGACTCGGCGTAGCCAAGCTTCTGCGCCAGCGCTAAGGCGTCGCCCGCCTCCATGCCCTTCTCAGCCATGTTGGTCAGGATAAAATTTGTGGTGCCGTTTATGATGGCGTGGATGGAGTGAATGTCATTAGCCGTCAGGTCTCTGGTCAGCGGGCCGATGATCGGTATCGCCCCCCCCACCGCTCCCTCGAACAGCAGCCCCGCCTTGCTCGACCGGGCAAGCTCGAATAGCTCCGGCCCTTGCTGCGCCACCAGGTCCTTATTCGCTGTCACTACGTGCTTTCCAAGCTTCAACGCCCGCTTTATATAGTCTCCCGCCGGCTCTACCCCCCCCATCAGCTCCACTACTATGTGTACCGACGGGTCTGACAGCACATCCTCAACTCTGCCCGTCACCAGCGATGGCTCAATCTCGAGAGAACGCGGCTTGTTAACATCCCTAACCAGAACCCTTCTCAGCGACAGCAGCCCTCCGGCCCTAAATGACAGAGCATCTTTTTGAGCTGCCAGCGCCCCAGCCACACCTCCACCCACTACACCCAACCCGAGAAGACCTATCCCAATGGATTGCTGGCCTTTCAACTACTGGCCCCTCTTCTGACGGGCGGTCTGGTTCAACTGC
Organism: SAR202 cluster bacterium; assembly: GCA_016872285.1. Classification (NCBI taxonomy): domain Bacteria; kingdom Bacillati; phylum Chloroflexota; class Dehalococcoidia; species SAR202 cluster bacterium. The sequence goes on from VGZZ01000001.1 coordinate 89,717, forward strand.
TTGGCAGCCCAGGAGTATATTTCACTGTTGTAGTTTACCTTGAGCCAACCGGCGGAGGTCCCCTCATCAAACTTGTTGGAGAGCCACGTCTCCAGCGCCACTCTTTGCAGCCTGTCCTTCCATTCGGACTCCACATTGCGCTTCTGGGGCCCCGCGGAAACTTTAACAAAGTAGTAGTATTGCCCCGCGAATATAGGTTCGCTCACCTGGTTTACCGCCAGAGCCTGCTGGCTGCTGCTTCCAAACAAGTGCGGGTCTAACTTAGGAAACGCTCCTCTTGGCACCCAGCCAACATACCCGGTGTCCTCGGCATGCTGGAAGGCGGCGGCAAACTCTCCCGCTACCTTCGTAAAGTCCTCTTTCTGCAAACGGCTCTTTATTCCGTTGATATCCTGGAACTTTGAAGGATCGCCCAGGGACGGGTCTGGGCGTACAGGTATCTCCAGCCAGGACACCTCCACATGGTCTGCCTCAGTAGGTGCCTCGGCTCCTATAGCCTGGAGCATCTTCACAAAATACAGCTGCTCTCCCACTATGCGTCTGTAATCCGAGTCCGAGGTTCGAAAGCGGTTTAAGAACGTCCTGTACCGCTCCTGGTACTCCCGTTCCAACTGGTCGGCGGTCGCCTGCTGCCCGGGTTCTACCTCCGGCCTAAAAACGGCCCTTATACCGTCGGTAACTTCTTGAGGCTCAACAGTCACGCTGTACTGAGACGCGAACTGCCTGAGCAGCTCCATCTGCACCATGCCCAGGTTGAATGGGCCGGCGCTGACATCAATCTCGGGGTTATAAAGCACCCTGAGGATAGTGGACACGTCAATGTTGGCGCTTTCGTACCCTTGGGCCGCTTGAATCATGCGCACCCTTTTTACCAGGTCGCCCTGCGTGAAAATGGTATCGTTCACCACCGCGGCCTGCACGCGCGGCGGCGAATAAAATTTCGTGTACCATCCCCCAATAATTACGCCGGCCACTAAAAGGAGGACAATCAGTCCAAAGCCAATTATTAGGCGGCGCTGTTTCGGGTTCCAACCCTTCCTGGACTGGACAATACGCCTATCTGGTCTTCTGGGCCCCCTGCCGCTTCTGCGGGACTGTTCGGGCCTCTGGGGTGACGCCATGTGAAACCTCTACCTGCAAGGGGCCATGATTTTGCTTGAGCCGGGACATTTTGAAAGCCCCCTACAGTCTCTATACGCCTGCGGCACGCCGATGGTTGACGCTAAAAGGCAGCAACGCAACAGTTCGCGCGCGCTTTATCGCTTTCGACAGCGCCCTTTGATGCCTTGCGCAGGTTCCCGACCGCCGTCGAGGGTCTATCTTCGCTCGGTCGGATACATATCTCCGCAGACGCTGCACATCCTTGTAATCTATATCGCTGACCTTCTCTACACAGAAAGCGCACACCTTACGGCGCGGCACAAACCTGCGTCGGGGTCGATCTCCTCTTCCCGCATCTCTTCTGCCAGGGGCGCCGCCGTATTGGCCGCCGCCGGAGGACGTGGTGGTCATGGAACTAAGGGTCTCCTTAATCTATGGAAATAATTCTTAGAACGGCACTTCGTCGGCGTCTTGAGGTTCGCCGCTTGGCTGCCCGCCCTCTTCCGCCGCGGAAGCCTGGTCCAAAAAGAGGACCGAGTTCGCTACTATCTCATTCACAAATCGAGGCTGGCCGTCCTGCCCCTCCCATCGCCGGCTCCTAAAACGCCCCTCGATATACGCGCGCCGTCCTTTGGACAGAAACTGGTTGCACTGCTCGGCTAGGCGTTCCCATGCCACTATAGTGAACCACTCCGTCTCGTCCCGTTTAGACCCGTCGTCATTCCTGAACGAACGCGTGCACGCCAATCGAAAGGTTGTTACCGGCTTGCCGCTGGGCGTGTAGCGCATCTCCGGGTCAGTGCCCAGATTGCCTATAACCATTATCTTATTCAGTCCGGGCGCCATAATTAGCTCGGCTGCTTGGCCTCTTCAGGCTCTTTCACTTCAGCCCCGGCGGGAGCGGGCGCTGCGGCGGCGGGAGCTTCCGCGGCCGCGGGAGCCGCCTCCGCCTTTACGGGCTGCGGCTTGGGCGGCTCTATCTTTACCAGCAAATGCCGCAATACCTGCTCTGAAATCCGTAGTTGCCCTTCCACTTCCTTTATCGCCGACCGCTCCATCTTAAACTTGGTGAGATAATAGCTGCCTTCCAGATATGTGTGGCCGGTCTTTCGAATGGGGTAAGCCAGCCGCCTGGTACCCCAGTCCTCTTCATTAAGGAACTCGGCCCCATTTCTGCCCATTAAGTCCTTAATGCGCTCCTTAGCGCTCCCGCTGTCCTCTTTGGTGAGGGCGGGATTCAATACCACCATAAGTTCGTAATTCTGCTTCATACCCCTGCTCTTGAAAGTTTCGCTTTGCAAACCCTACAGATTATAGCACTCGACCTATTGCCGCTCAACCTTAGGAATCAATTCCGGGCATTGGGAAGGAAGAAGCCAGCTTTTCCGCATCCTGCTTCACCGCTTTTGTGGCAGCGTCGTTCTCTCCTGCCTTCAGCGCCCTCACGATAAGTTCCCCCACCTTGGCCATCTCCTGAGGGCCAAAGCCCCGGCTGGTGACCGCCGCAGACCCCAATCTCAACCCGCTGGCTACTCTTGGCGGTTCAGGATCGTACGGAATCGCGTTCTTATTGGCGACTATGGATGCCTTCTCAAGTAGCTGCTCTGCCTGATTTCCCTTGATCCCCATATGCCGCAAGTCCACCAGTATCAGATGATTGTCCGTCCCGCCGGACACTATCCGAAGTCCCCCGGCGGACAGCGCCGACGCCAGCGCCCGCGCGTTCTCCACCACCGACTTCGCGTACTTCCCAAAGGCAGGCTTTTGCGCCTCGCCGAAACATACAGCTTTAGCGGCTATCACGTGCATGAACGGCCCGCCCTGGGTGTACGGGAACACCGCCCGGTCAACCTTTTTAGACAGCTCCTCCGTAGTCAATATCAACCCGCCCCTAGGCCCTCTTAGCGTCTTCTGTGTCGTTGACGTCACTACATGCGCGTGGGGCAGCGGCGACGGGTGCGCCCCGCCCGCTATCAGCCCCGCGATGTGCGCCATGTCTACCATCAGCGTAGCCTCGACGCCGTCCGCAATTTTACGAAATCTCTCGAAATCAATCTTCCTGGGGTAGGCCGTATATCCCGCGACGATTATCTTGGGCCTTCGCTCATTGGCAAGCTTTTCCACTTCGTCAAAGTCAATGGTCTCCGTCTCCCGGTCCACCCCGTAGCCGACAAAGTTGTACAGCTTACCGGAAAAGTTCACTGGACTCCCGTGCGTAAGATGGCCCCCCTGGTCCAGCCTCATCCCCATCACCGTATCCCCCGGCTGGATCAGTGAGAAGTACGCCGCCATGTTGGCCTGCGCGCCGCTATGCGGTTGCACATTGGCATGCTGCGCTCCGAAAAGCGCCTTGGCTCTATCTATCGCCAGCTGCTCCACCACGTCCACATTCTCGCAGCCCCCATAATAACGGCGCCCGGGATACCCCTCGGCGTACTTGTTATTCATCACCGTAGCCTGAGCTTCCAGCACAGCCCTGCTGGCATAGTTCTCGGAAGCTATCAGCACTATATTATTGCGCTGCCGCTGGTTCTCTTTTTCTATTGCCTGCGATACCTGCGGGTCCGCAGCCGAAAGTACGCTCATCAATCCTCCGAATGTGGGCTTCTCTGCTGTAATTAATGAATCGAAGAGAAACGAAATCCTTGAAAAATCTCGATTCGGTGCAGACTAGAATACGGCCAGTCTCTTTTGCCTGTCAACGACAACTCCATGTAAAGCGTCCATTTCCACCAGTTTTTCCATTATCGTTGACACCAGAACGCTGTCGCCACATTATAAGATGATGAAATTGCGTACGCGCGGTTTGCCAGTGCGAGCTAAAAGCCCCTTCAGCAAGCCTCTGCGATTTGCCCTCCTGGCCCTCTGCCTCATCTCCTTCGCCTTGGGCCTCACAGGCCTCGCCGCCGCCCAGGGTCAAACCGTGTACGTCGCCGAAGTCGACGGCATGATCAACTCTGTCACCCAGCGCTACATCCAGCGCGCCATCGACAAGGGCGAAGAAGACAATGCGGAAGTCGTCATCGTCGCGCTGGACACGCCTGGCGGCCTCCTATCCTCCACCCGCAAAATCGTGGAGGCCCTTCTGGAGGCGGAAGTCCCCACTGTCGTCTATGTTTCTCCCAGCGGCGCCCACGCCGCCTCGGCCGGCACCTTTATAACAGCGGCTGCCCACTTCGCCGTCATGGCCCCCGGCACCAACATCGGTGCCGCCACCCCTGTCGGAGGCGGCGGCGAAGACCTCCCCGACACTCTGGCCGACAAAGCCACCAACGACGCCGCCGCCCTCATGCGTTCCATCGCCGCCGAACGAGGCCGCAACGCCGAAAAGCTGGAAGCCACCGTTCTTGAGGCGACATCCTATTCTGCCAACGAGGCCCTTGACCTGAATATAATCAACTTCACTGCCTCCAGCCTTGAGGACCTGCTTTCACAGCTCCACGGGCGGCAAGTAACTCTAAGTCAGGGCATTATTACCCTGGACACCCAGGACGCGGATGTTAAAGACCTGAACATGGGCCTGATAAACCGCTTCCTCTTCATCCTCGCCGACCCAAACATCGCCTTCCTCCTTTTGTCCTTGGGCGGCCTGGGTCTCGTCATCGAGATCATTAACCCAGGCCTTATATTTCCCGGCGTCCTCGGCGCTATCCTCATCGCCTTGGCCTTCGTCAGCCTCGGCAACCTGCCGGTCAACTGGGCGGGCGTGGCCCTGATTCTCCTGGCCGCCGCCCTGTTCGTTACCGAATTCTACGTCTCAGGCTTCGGACTGCTCGGGGTAGGCGCCATCGTAAGTTTTATCATCGGTTCCCTCTTGCTCTTTGCGCATTTCGGCGCGCCATCACCCACCGCTCCTTCCATTGAAGTAAGCCTTTGGCTCCTAGTGCCCATAGCCGCTCTGTTAACCCTTATCGGCGCTTTCTTCATCTGGACCATCGCCAAAACTCGAAAGGTCACCTCCACCCTGGGCCTTTCCCCTTTGATTGGCGCCGAAGCCGTGGTACTCTCTGACTTGAATCCCCGCGGCACCATTCGATTGAAAACGGAAACCTGGACAGCCGAGACTCCCTCCGGGGCCGTTGTCAAAGCCGGCGAAAAAGTCAGGGTTGTCGGAATGGACGGCCCTATTCTTACCGTCGAACCCTTGCCATCCCCAACCAGGTTAAACCAATAACCCCTTAAGGAGGAAATCATGCCTCTAGGCTTTACCGTCGTAAGACAATACGAACGAATGGTGGTACTGCGCTGGGGTCATCTAAATCGAGTTGTGAGCGCGGGATTCCGCATCGTCATCCCTATTATGGAAGACGCCCGCAAGGTGGACCTCCGGGAGCGCGTTCAAAAAGTCCCCACCCAGAAGTACATCACCGCCGACAACGTGGTGGTGGACATGGACTTCGTCATCTACTACCGCATCATCGAAGAGCAGGCCGAGCAGGCTGTACTCAACGTCCAGAACTTTGAGCAGGCCGTGGTCAATCTCGCCGTGGCTACCCTGAGGGCCGTCATTGGCAACACCTCCCTCGCCAACGCCCTGGCGGAACGCGAGCGTATTCGCGACGCCCTCCAGCTGCGACTGGACGAAGTCACCGGGCGATGGGCCGTTAAGGTCAGCCAGGTGGAGATCAACGAAATCGACCCGCCGCCCGGCGTCAAGGCCGCTATGGAGCGTCAGAAGTCCGCTGACGCCATCAAGACCGCCGAAATTACCGAGTCTGAAGGCCATCGCCAGGCCCAGATAAATCGCGCCGAGGGCGAGAAGCAGGCCGCCATCCTTCAGGCCGAGGGCAAACGCCAGTCCGAAATCCTTCAGGCGGAAGGCGACCAGCAGGCCGCCGTCCTCCGCGCCGAAGGCTTCAGCACCGCCCTGGACAAAATCTTCCAGGTAGCCAGCGGTATAGACTCCAAGACCCTCAGCCTTCAATATTTCGAGGTCTTAAAGCAGTTGGGCAGCAGCCCCGCCACTAAATTCATCTTTCCCATGGAGTTCACCTCCATGCTCCGCCCCTTCCTGAACCTGGGCGGCAACGGTGGCCAGGGACAAGAGGTCAAGGAATAAAAACCATTTCCCGTATGAACGTCTCCTCTTTCCTAGTCATGCGTTAAGTCAGGTCTCGCGACAGGCAGGGGCTTTGTAGCATCTTTTCTGGTTCTTCCCCTTCGGCCTGGAAGGGGATAAAGGAGATGGTATCTCGATTAAGGATAACAATCGCTACACACTGAAGCGTATCGCTTGAGTCAAAGCGATCTCCCAATCACCCGCTTATAACGGCGGCTCCGGCTGAATCAACCCGTAAGCCCCGTCCTTCCTCACATACACCACGTTATAAATCTGGCTCTCGCTGTTATAAAAAAGAAAGAAGGAGTGCCCCAATAACTCCATCTGAAAGATCGCCTCATCTACCGTCATCGGCTTTACGGAAAACGCCTTGTACTTCACCACAACTCCATCGATAGGCTCCCCCGCCTCCTCCAGTCCTTCGGCAGCGGCGGCGCGCGCCCTCCCCCGTCGGACCCTTCGTTTAGCCTGCTCCGTCCTGTAATTCTTCCCCTTATACTTATCGATCCGGCGGTCCATCACATCTACTGACGCGTCCATTGCCGCCCTTGCATTGGCGCCCCGCTCTTCTGACCTGAGAATGACGCCGTTCACATCCAGCGTTATCTCCGCCAGCAGCCGCTGCCCCTGCGCCCTGACCCCCTCCTTCACCAGTTCTACCGACGCCCTCGCCGACGACGGCAGGTGCCGGGCCAGGCGGTCCATTTTTTATCGATGTAGTCCCGTATTTGCGGCGTAAGCTCCAGACCCCTGACTTGAATATCAACCTTCACGCCTAACTCCTGCAAGACCAAGGATGACGAGACAGGAAATAGCTGTATCTAGTTTTCACGACAGAGAGGATGTGGGGGGGGGCCCTCCTCTCCCAGTCTGCGGCCACAAAGTACGCTCAGTCAAGCCTGCCTAGGCGTAGGTCAGTCGGCCGTTCCTCGACGCCTTTTGCAGCCTCGGGACGGCTATCGCTCCCTCCTCCTCGTTTCCAAGGCTGTCCGTCTCCCTCCTGAGAAAGAGGTTCGCTGTGTATGCCGTCAGGATAGCGTCGCACTTGTCATGGTTTAAGCCCTTGGAGTACTCCTCAGCGCCCTGGACTAACAAAGGCAAGTTAGTCCTCAAGTACCCCAGGGCCTCCGGCTTGTTTTTCGATGGCATCTGGTCCCCGAAGACCATTACCTTTGTTGCATAAGGATATACCTCAATGACCCTATAGCCCCGCTCGACCAGTAGCTTGCGAAACTTTATGCCCCTATATATTAGAGGTTTGATTATCGACCTCTTGTTGGTGAAGAAACACCCTATCCCCATCTGCGCCAGCTCTACCTCCCCCGCTCGCCCTTTCCGCCCGTTGGAAGGCTTGCATGGGCAGCTCTCTTCCAAACAGTGAAGGCCCGACGGCAGACCCAGCGGGACGTCCACCGCCACCACCTCCGGCCTCCTTTCCTCCAGCATCTCCAGCACCTCCTCCGCTTCCTTGAACAAAGATAGCCTGGTGAGTGTGCCGGAACAGTCCATGCCCACGAAAATACTCGTGCGCTTTGGGGATGAGCTCAAATCAATTCCTACGCTGTACATCTTCTGAACTCCAAACAAAAAATTAGGTTGCCGATTGACATAGGCGCAGACCAGGATGAAGCCTCAAACCGTCCGGACTCGCTAGGCCGCCGTTGCCTTTCCGCCTAAAAGAGAAGCGTCTTCCACACAACGCCGAGCCGCGGAATATGGTTCCAAATCACCGCTCTCCACACGTCCCAGCAAGTCCTTCAACTTCGAACTCATCTCTATTTGCCGCTCAATTCGCTTGTATAGTTCTTCTCTCAGCACCTCCGTAAACTCTCTCGTGCGCCGCTGCCGCCTCCGCTCCTCCAGCCTAGACGTGCTTATAAGAAAATCTCTGTGTTCCTCCAGCTTGCCCAGCAGCCTGTCCATCCCCTCGCCCGTATGCGCATGGGTCAACAGCACCGGCGGCGACCAATCCGTATCCGTGGACGCGGTGGATATCCCTCCCTTAACAGCGGCGGCCATCTGCTCGGCGCCCTGGCGGTCAGCCTTGTTCACCACGAATATATCGGCCGCCTCCATCAGTCCCGCCTTCAGCGCCTGGATCGAATCCCCCGCCTCAGGCACCAGGGTCACCACTACCGTATCGGCCACGCTCATAATATCCAGTTCCGTCTGTCCTACACCTACCGTCTCCACCAGAACCACATCCTTTCCGGAAGCGTCCAGCAGCCGCGCCGCAGCCTTAATTATCCTGGGCAGCCCGCCGTGGCTGCCTCGAGTAGCCATGCTGCGGATAAACACCCCGGGGTCCAGGTAGTGGCCCTCCATCCGTATCCGGTCACCCAGCAGCGCTCCGCCGCTATAAGGGCTAGTCGGGTCCACTGCGATAATCCCCACCGACAAACCCTTTTTACGATACGCCTCTGTCAGCCTCCCGATCAGTGTGCTCTTCCCAGCACCTGGCGGGCCGGTGACGCCGATGCAATAGGCCTTTCCCGTTTTGTGATGCACCTCCTGCATTAGAGTCGACACCTGGACGTCTCCCCGCTCCAAAAGGGAAAGGGCTCTAGAAAGCGCGCGCGGGTCTCCCTTCAAAAGCCTATCCGACAGTTGAAGCATAGGGATGTTCCGGGGGGTTGGACTCGAGAGGGTTGGACTGTAACACCAGCCCTATGCCTCGTCAAGGTACTTTAGGGCGAAAAATTCAAAGGCCGCCAGGCCTCTGACCATTTGATGTAAATAGGGCCTTTGGCCGGTCATATTTACTTGCGGATGTTACGAGGCAGGCCAGGTAGCGGTTGTCCTGCCCCTCTGATCCTCTCCTCAGGTTCTCCCTCTTCTCCTATAGCAAAGGAGAAGAGGGAGTTAGAGGGTGATGAGGTGATCCTTATTTTCTCTTCCCCTTCCAGAAGGCTGTACTCAGTCCCGATGCAGTCGGGAAAGGGGCTAGGGGATGGTATCACGAAAGAGAATAAGGAACGTATTGCGAATCACATGTCTTGAGCAGGGACAGCTAGGAAGGGGCATCGGGGTCCCGGCACAGCGGAAGTCGCTGCTTACCACCCCAACTAAACAGGGCTTTCGACTCGTCACAACGCCCAGCTTCTTGTTGACACTGCTCCAAACTTAGTGTACACAATGCCAGGACTTAGTATATACTAAGTCTTAAATTAAGACTCTACTTATTATGTCCATTAGGGAATAAGCGGAGTCCCATTAACATTAATAGGAGTTGCTAGCGTCATGAGCTTATCCAAGCCCGGACTTCCCGCCTGGTTCACCCGCGCCAGGCTGCCCCTCCTCCTCCTCACCCTCTTCGCCTCCCTGGCCCTCGGCGCCGTCGCCTGCGGCGAGGACTCCACCCCAACACGTACTACCCAGCCCGCCGCCACCGGCTCCCCCGTTGCCTCTCCTAGTCCTACCAACACCCCCGTCGCTTCATCCCGGACACTCACCATCTACTCCGGTCGCGCCGAAAGCCTGGTGGACCCCATCATTAAGCAGTTCAGCCAGGCCACCGGCATTAAGGTCGAAGTCAAGTACGCCGGCACTCCCCAGCTCGCCGCCACCCTTCTGGAAGAGGGCCGAAACAGCCCCGCCGACGTCTTTTACGCCCAGGACCCCGGAGGCCTCGGCTCCGTCGAAGAGCTTCTTGCTCCATTGCCTCAATCAGTCGTCAACCTGGCTCCTGAATGGGCCCGCTCGCCTGACGGCAAGTGGATTGGCGTATCAGGCCGCGCCCGCGTGGTTGTATACAACACCTCCAAGTTGAAAGAATCAGACCTCCCTGAGGACATCTATAACTTCGTCGACCCCAAGTGGAAGGGCCGCATCGGTTTTGCGCCCACCAACGCCTCCCTCCAGACCATGATCACCGGCATGCGCAGCCTCTGGGGCGAGGCCAAGACCAAACAGTGGCTGGAAGGGATCAAGGCCAACGACTTCAAGACCTATAACAACAATTCCTCCGTGGTCGACGCCGTCTCCAAAGGTGAAATCGATGTCGGCTTCGTCAACCACTACTACCTCTACCAGTTCCTCTCCGAGCGTGGCGAATCCTTCCCAGCCCGTAACTACCATACCAAGGCCGGCGGCCCCGGCGCTCTGGTTATGGTCTCCGGCGCAGGCATACTCAATACCTCCAAAAACAAAGAGGCCGCTCAGAAGTTCCTGGAGTTCATGCTCTCTCCCGTGGCCCAGCAGTACTTCGCCAGCAAGACCTACGAGTACCCTCTAGTCGAAGGAATTAGCGTAAATCGGCTGCTTACACCCATTGACCAGATCAACCAGCCTAACATTACCATGAAGCAGCTAGCGGACCTGGAAGGCACCCAGAAAATCATGCGAGAGGCCGGCATACTTCCCTAGCCTCGGACACCAATGTCCACAGCGCCACAAATCGCTTTAGGGCCTGCGGTCTCCTCCCCTGCACAGAGGGGCCGCAGGCCCTTGCCGCCCCCGGCCCTGCTTCTCCCCGCCCTCCTGATCGCGGCGGCGGTGTCCCTCCCCCTTGTCTACCTTTTCATTCGTACCCTTGGCGCTGGCGATGAAGCCTGGGACCTGCTCTTTCGAATGCGCACCCTGCAAATTCTTGGCCGCACCGCCCTCTTAGTATTCGCCGTGACCGCCGCCTCCATCGCTCTCGCTCTAACTCTAGCCTGGCTCACCACTCGTACTGACCTCCCCCTCTGCGGCTTCTGGACCATCATTATGTCCCTGCCCCTGGTAATCCCCAGCTACGTGGGTGCGCTCCTGGTCATCATTGCCCTGGGTCCCCATGGAATGCTTCAAGGCGCTCTCGAAAATCTTTTTGGTGTCGATCGCCTGCCTGATCTTTACGGTTTCCCCGGCGCCCTCCTCATCCTCACCCTTCTCAGTTACCCCTACGTCATGCTTCCCATGCGCGCCGCCCTGTCCCAGATGGACCCCTCATTGGAAGAAGCCTCCCGCAGCCTAGGCATGTCCCGCTGGGCCACCTTCCGGCGCGTCACCCTCCCCCTCCTCCGACCCGCCATCGCCTCCGGCGGCCTCCTAGTCGCCCTCTACACCCTCAGCGACTTTGGCGCCGTCTCGCTCATGCGGTACCAGACCTTCACCTGGGCCATCTATCTCCAATACGAGTCCGCCTTTGACCGCACCCTGGCAGCGGCCCTTTCCTCGGTATTAGTAATCGTCGCCATAGCTATCCTCCTCTTGGAATCCCGAACTCGAGGAAAGAGCCGCTACTACAAAAGCTCCGCCGGCGCTGCTAGAAAATCCACACCTGTCCCCCTGGGTTCCTGGAAATGGCCTGCCCTCGCCTTCTGCGCCATCGTCCTCGCCCTGACCCTCGCCCTTCCCCTCTCCATCCTCACCTACTGGGCCGTCCGCGGCATCGCTACCGACCAGTCCTTTCCTAACTTATGGGGAGCCACCGCTAACTCCCTCAAAGTCTCGGCCTTGGCCGCATTAGTTGTAGTCTTGGCCTCCCTCCCCGTAGCCTTCCTCTCCGTTCGATTTCCCAACCGGCTTTCCAGCCTCTTGGAAAGGGCTACGTACATCGGCTTTGGGCTGCCAGGCATCGTCATCGCCCTATCTCTTGTCTTCTTCGGCGCCAAATACGCCACCTCTCTTTATCAGACCCTCCCTATGCTCATATTCGCCTACGGCATCCTCTTCCTCCCCGCCGCCGTCGGCGCAGCCCGAGTCTCCCTGCTTCAGCTTAACCCCCGGCTGGAGGAGGCCGGACGAAGCCTAGGCAAAGGCGGGCTGGCCGTTATGCGCTCTATCACCCTCCCCCTCATGCGGCCCGGCCTCCTGGCGGGCGCCGCCCTGGTCTTCCTCCTGACCATGAAAGAACTCCCCGCCACCCTGATCCTCAGCCCCATCGGCTTCCGCACCCTCGCCACCCAGGTCTGGGACGCCTCCTCCGAGGCCTTCTTCGCCCGGGCCGCCGCCAGTGCCCTCATTCTTGTTTTGGTATCATCTATTCCAATGGCTATCCTCGTTCTACGAGATTACAGGTCACGATGACAACACCCCTAGCCCTTCAATGCGCCCATCTGTCCAAGCGCTTTCCGGGCGGCGGCGGCATCTCTGACCTAAGCCTGGACGTGCGTCAGGGCGAAGTCGTAGCACTCCTCGGCCCCAGCGGCTGCGGCAAGACCACCACCCTCAGGCTCGTCGCCGGCTTCGAAGCCCCGGACTCCGGCGCCATCGATATCGCTGGCCGGCCGGTGGCTGCCCACAACGCCTTCCTCCCTCCCGAAAAGCGAAAGGTCGGCATGGTCTTCCAGGACTACGCCCTCTTCCCTCACCTCACCGTGGCTCAAAACGTGGCTTTCGGCCTCCCCAATAACCCTCGCCGGGATGCGCGAGTCCGCAACGTTCTCTCCATGGTCGGCCTTCTCCTCCTCCACTCCCGATATCCCCACCAGCTATCCGGCGGCGAGCAGCAGCGCGTCGCCCTGGCTCGCGCTCTGGCCCCCGAGCCTGCCATCCTACTCCTGGACGAGCCATTCTCCAACCTTGACGCCAAGCTCCGACAGCAAGTCCGAGAGGAGGTCAAGGAAATTTTGGAGACCAGCGGCGTCACCGCCGTCTTCGTCACTCACGACCAGGAAGAGGCCTTCTATATGGGCCATCGAGTCGCCGTGCTCAATCAGGGCCGCCTTGAGCAGGCGGGAACGCCCGAGGACATCTACCATCATCCCGCCACCGCTTTCGTCGCCAGGTTCGTCGGCGTCGCCGACTTCCTCGCCGTCGTCTCCCAAAGCGGCGCCCCCGTCACCGACGCCGGCCCCATCCCCCCTGGCAACATCGAAGCGCTTGAGGACGGCCTCGAAGTCATGGTACGCCCCGACGACGTGGCCTTTGAGCCTTCTGAAAACGGCCAGGGGCGCATTATCTCCTGCCGATTTCAGGGCGCCTCCACCCTCTACCGCCTCCTCCTGGACTCCGGCGAGACCGTCCACGCCCTCAGCGCCTCCCCACGCAGCTATCCTGCCGGCGCCCGGGTCAGGGTCTGGCTCCAGCCAGGCCATCGTCTCGTCTGTTTCAAGGGCGGCCACGCAGTCCGCTTATAGAAAAGCCCACCTAATTATGGCGGGCTTTCTGCGCATGCGTCAGAACTGCGACTAAGGCTTTCGACCAAACATCGCGATCATCTTGTCCTGGGCGCTCGCATTGTCAGGCACCTTGACCGCGGGCCCAAACACCCTGGGGTCTCGCATCTTGTCGATGTGCGGAGCAAAGGCGTTATAACATACCAGCACGTGTCTAGCGTCCAGCTTCGTGTCCTGCTTGGTGGCCTTGGCCAGGTCCCACCCATGCACTAACTGGTCCATAAAACAAGCCATCATGAACTGAGCAGCGGGCATAGGACCGATAGGGGTATTCACCGTCTTTTGCATAACGCCCGGAGTTTTTGCCGTCGCTACCACGTTTTTAACACCGGCATCATATTTAGCCAGATTCCCAGAGCCGGGTTTAGGTTCGCCCGCCAGCTGTCCTCCCTTCAAAATAGTTATAGCAAAGTCCGTCCCGCCAGCTAAATGGTCAACGAGGTCTTGCACATTCCATTTTGCACACGGGGTCGAGTCTTTAAGCTGGTTGGATTTCACTCCCGCGATAATCTTTCGTGTGTTCTTCGCCGCCGCCTCGTACAGCTCCACCGGGTTAGGCATCTGCTGAGTCGTCATTTATGTCTCCTTGTAGTAAAAAACTATTGCGTGCTAAGCCTGCAGCTAATAGAAAAGCTGGCGAGTTTGAATTCGCCAGCTTTCTACCACGCATCGCCCGCCTTATGGCTTCCTTCCCATCGCCCCCAGCAGTTTATCCTGTGTGCTGGCATTGGCCGGCACCTGCACCCGCGGCCCAAAGAATCGAGGGTCCCGCATCTTGTCTATCTGCTGGTTGAACGCGTTATAAAGAATTTCCGCATGCTTGGAGTCCATCTTGGTATCCTGCTTGGTGGCCTTTGCCAGGTCCCAGCCGTGGACGACCAAATCCATGAACGGCATCATAATAAAATGAGCGCCGGTCATGGGCCCAAAAGGAGTTGGATAACTCTTCTGTAGGGCTCCAGGAGCCTTGATTGCGGCGACTACATTTTTAATGCCAGCGTCGTAGGCAGCCAGATTGCCGGAGCCAGGCTTGGTCTCCGAGGGTTGCTTTCCAGAAAGTATCGAAGAGCAGAAGTCCGGAACGTCGACGGTAATATGATCAATTAATGCTTACACATTCCACGTCGAGCAGGGGGTGGAGTCCTTAAGCTGATTGGGCTTTACTCCGGAAAGGATTTTTCGAGTGTTTTTAGCCGCGGCTTCAAATAGGTCAATGGGATTCGGCATCTGCTACGTCGCCATGTAACTCCTCCTGCAAACTTAAGAGTCGTAGGATTGTAAGCCTTCACTTACAACAATGCAAGGCTTATAGTTAACGTCCCACCGTCTCTTCCATCAGTCGCAGCACGTTCTCCCCCAGCACCTTCCGCACCTCCTGTTCCGAATATCCCCGCCTCAGCAGTTCCTCCGTCAACAGTGGCAGCTTAGTGCAGTCGTCGATGTCCTGGGGTATGCAGTAGAAGTTCAGGTCGATTCCCAGCCCCACGTGGTCAATCCCCGCCAGGTTCGCCACGTAGTCAATCTGGTCGGCGATGTGCTGCAACCGCGGCCTGCTCTCAAACCGCGCCGACGTCGCGTCAAACCTAGCCTGTAGCTTTTTCATCTCGCCTTCCAGCGCCTGCGGGTCTTTGTATTTGTTGCGAAGCTCCCATATCTCCAGCTTGGTCTTCTGCGTCAGGTCCTCGAACTCCTGCCGGTACGGCTCCCACAAGAACTGGCTGACGAAGCACACGCACACCACGCCGCCATTCTTTTTCATTGCCTTGATCTGCTCGTCCTTCATGTTTCGAGGGTGCTGGCACAGCGCCCACGCCGACGAATGCGACGCGATGACCGGCTTCTTAGCCGCCGACATCACGTCCCAGAAAGTCTTCTCGGAGGCGTGAGATACGTCCACCATCATCCCCAGCCGCTCCATCTCCCGCACCACCTCCCGCCCGAAGTCCGTGACCCCGTTATGCCTTGACTTGTCCAGCACCCCGTCGGCCCAGTTATTGGAGTTGTTCCAGGTCAGCGTCATATACCGAACGCCCAGTTCGTGGTAAATCCGCAGCACCGCCAGGTCGTCCTCAATGGCGTGTCCGCCCTCGATGGCCAGAATCGCCGACCGCTTCCCCTGCTTAGCTAGGCCCCTCACATCCGATGCAGTCTTCGCCAGCCCTATATCCTTGGGGTAGCGTTCGCACAGCCGCTTCACCGCGTCCGCCATGTCCAGCACCCGCTTGATGGACTGCCCCCTCGGTATGTACTTTGGATCGACAAAGCAGGCGAAGAACTGCGACGTTAAGTTTCCTTCCTTCAGCCTCGGCAGGTCTGAAAACCCGTCCCCCAGCCGCTGCCCCAGATCCTCGTGCGTGTCCGTCTCCCTATCGATACTGTCTGTATGTGTATCGATGACAATCGATGAATAATGCAGCTTCCTGGCCCTCTCGCTAACGTTGACCATATTTCACCCCTGAACCCCGATCTGGCAGGACTCTATACCCCCCGTAGCATTCAGTCAAATGTGGAGAGTCAATCTAATTGGGTGCGTCCACCCTTGATGCCTCCCAAACCGACTTGCTACAATTCCAACCGTGCTTTTACCCCGCATTGCTCGGTTGCCCTTGGCGGCAATTCCACTTCTCACCCTCGCCTGCGCCCAAGCCGGCGACACCCCCTCCATCTCCCCAGACCCGGGGTCTCTCACACCTCATCCCACAGTCACCCTCGACAATCCCACTGTTTCCGCTTCTCCAACTCCTCCCCCTACGCCTACTCTGCCTTTGGTTTTGCCTTCGACAGCCTCTCCCATCCTCGTATCTCCCACCGCCTCTCCTACACCCTCCCACACCCCGACCCGCGTCCCCGCACCCACACCCACTCCCACCCGTCCCACCGCCTCGCCACAGCCCACCACCGGCTCCTTCTCCACCCCCACACCCAAAAGTATAAAGCTGGACTGCCGTCCTCACTCCTTTCCCCAGCGCACCCAGGCCAGTCTGGCCGTTGACCCGACCGACGACCGCAAGCTCTACATTGGTGTCGAACAGGAAGGCTTCTTCAAGACCACCGACGGTGGTCTTAATTGGCAGCGCGCCACCAAAGGCATCAAAGCCTGGGAGCGCCTGAACGATACCGGCTTCTGCTACGAGGAGTTCTACGAGACTATTATCAACCCCAAGAATCCCAATCATATATGTATCGCCATGGCCGGCGGCCCCGGCACTGTTAAGACCCCCTCTAGCGCCGGCAATAACGGCGTCTATTGCTCCCACGACGCCGCCAACACCTGGACCCAGACGATGACTGACACCATGAACACCGCTGTTTATACCCTGGCTGCGGACCCCCGCGACTTCAACGTCATGTACGCTGGCGTCAACGGCGGCCCCTGCTCCAACGGCCCTCCCGTCTGCGAGGTCGGCACCTACTACAACACCACCGGCGCCATCTACAAGACCACCGATGGCGGCAAGACCTGGACCGAGCTGGACGCGCTGTATATCAAGGACTTGCGGGTAAACGTTGTCCGAATAGACCAGAACAACCCAGACGTCGTCATCGCCTCCACCTTCTCCAAGCTTCCCCCCAACCTCGCTGGCCCCGGTAGCTTCGGCGACGCCAAGCAGCTAGGTCTGCTTCGCTCTACCGACGGCGGTAAGACCTGGACCGCCTCCATCGACGGCATGAACCCCGACCCCCGAGAGCAGGCCCTCCTCGGCATGGCCATGTCCACTAGGAACGGCTCCCGCGTATACGTCACCGCCTCCAGCAACCAGTCCTACTGGTCTAACGACGGCGGCGTCACTTTCAATCGCGCTCCTCGCATGTCCACCATGGCCTTTAACCCCCACGACTCCACCGGCCTCCACATGCTGGCCACCAAAGGCGAGTTCATTAAAGAGAGCAAAGACGGCGGCAAGACCTGGACTGATATAGCCAAGACGCCTGGTTATGTATCCTTTGATAAAGGCGTCCCCACTGACATCGAATGGAGCCTGAGCAGCCCCAACACTGTCTTCCTCGTCGGCCCCTACGCCTCCATATATAAGTCCACTGATGGCGGCAAGACCTGGACCCAAATCCTCTCCGCCGACAAGCTCCCCAAACAATAGGCGAGACGGATTAACTAGCGGCCAGCGCCTTCTCCAGCCTCTCCGCGTCCGAAGGGCTCAGGTTGAAATACTTGGCCTGCGGGTGGTGGAATACCAGCGCGCTCACCGACCCCTCCGGCTCCATCATGAACCCCTCCGTCAAACCGACGCCAATGTGTCTCTCCGGCTCCAGCAGCCTCCACAACTGTCCCTGGTCATCCAATCGAGGGCACGCCGGATAGCCAAAGGAGAACCGCCGCCCCTGATAATTGGCCTTGAACAAGTCCTGCTTGGATATGCCAGCGGGGTCCTGAAATCCCCACATAGCACGCATCTTCTGGTGCAGTAGCTCGGCAAAGGCCTCCGCCCCCTCCAGCGCCAGCACCTGCAATATATGCGAGTCCAAATACCGTCCATGCCCCTTCCACATCTCCGCCAGCACCCTCACCCCTGGGCCTATCGTCGTCACAAACGCGCCGATGTAATCCGCCTTCCCCGACGACCTCGGCAGCAAATAGTCCGACAGACACAGCCCATCACCTCCAGACTGCCTCCCAAATCGGAACCGCTCCAGCACATCCCTTCCGTCCGGCGACAACACCACCACATCATCTCCTTCTGACGCCGCCCTGAAGAACTTGTACACCGCGTCAGCTTTTATATCCTCTCGGATGAGCATCGCATCCTCTACCGCCTTCACCTGGTCACGAAGCTCTATCGCCTTGGCATCGCCCGCGTCCAGCGCCTCCTCAAACCGCCCCTTGAATCCCAGGTGACGTGTGTACAGCATCACCGGGTTTATATAGTCGAATATCTCCGATAGGTCGTAGCCCTTGATGATATGCAGCTTCAAGTCCGGCGGCGCGGGCACAGACTCCACCACCGACACCGTACCCTTCGGCAGCTCCGTCGGCCTCAAGTCCCGCCTCCCCGCCTCTTTCGCCGCCTCGTCCGCCTCCAGCAGCCGGCCCTCCTCGTCCACTGTCGCCTTCATCCTCGCCCGCTCCTCCGGCTCGCGGATACGGTTCGCCAGTTCTAGGCCCGTCATGGCGTCCTTGGCGTAAGCCACAAGACCTTCTTCATACTGCGGCGCAATACGCAGTCGAGTAAACCGATTAGTCAGCGCGGCGCCGCCCACCAGTATCGGGCACTCTATCTCCGCGTCCCGCAGGTCCCGCACCGTCTCCACCATCATCTGCGCCGACTTCACCAGCAGCCCTGACAGCCCTATCATGTCCGGCCTGTGCTGCTGGTACGCTGCAATCAAGTCCTGCGGCGGCACCTTAATGCCAAGGTTTATTACCTTATAGCCATTGTTGGACAATATTATGTCCACCAGGTTCTTGCCGATGTCATGGACGTCGCCCTTCACCGTCGCCAGAATAATAGACCCCCGCGACGCCGCCTCTGCCTTCTCCATGTGCGGCTCCAGGTGCGCCACCGCCGACTTCATCGCCTCCGCCGAGCTCAACACCTCCGCCACGATAAGTTCATTCCTTGCGAACAGCCTTCCCACCTCATCCATCCCTGCCATCAGCGGACCGTTGATTATCTCCAGCGGCCTCCGGCCCTTCATCGCCTCGTCCAGGTCCTCCAGCAGCCCCTCCTTGGAACCCTCGATTATGCAGTTAGCTATGCGCTGGTCCAGCGGCAGCTTCTTCCTATCCTCCAGCGTCCGCTCCACCTTCCGCTCCCGGAAGTGGGCTGCGAAGGCCGCCACCGGGTCCTCGCCCCGCTGCCATATCAAGTCCTCCGACAGCCTCCGCTCCTCTTCGGGAATCGACGCATACCGCACCAGCCGTTCGCTGTTAACTATCGCCATATCAAGTCCGGCCTGGACGCAGTGGTAAAGGAATACGGAGTTCAGCACCTCCCGCCCCGACGCTGGCAGCCCAAAGGACACGTTTGATATACCCAGCACTGTCTTGCACAGCTGGAACCTCTCCTTAATCAGCCGCACGCCTTCAATGGTCTCCATCCCTGCCGTGACGTAGTTTTGGTCTCCCGTTCCGATGGGAAACACTAAGGGGTCGAAAATAATGTCTTCCGGCGGGATGCCGTACTTCTCCGTCAGCAGCTTGTAAGAGCGCTCCGCTATCTGAAGCTTCCGCTCCCTCGTTATCGCCTGCGCCTGCTTCTTATCCTCGTCGATGCATCCCACCACCAGCGCCGCCCCAAACTGCCGGGCTAGCGGCACCACACGCTTGAACCGCTCCTCGCCATCCTCCAGGTTTATCGAGTTTATTACACCCTTCCCTGGCAGCTTCTTCAGCGACTGGTGAAGCACATTGGCGTCCGTCGAGTCTAGCATAATCGGGACCTTAACTTTGCGAAGCAGGTGGTCCAAAAACGTCGAAATATCCGCCATCTCGTGCCGGTCCGGGTCCTGCAAGCACACGTCCAGTATGTGCGCGCCGCCCCGTACCTGCCGCCGCCCCACCTCCGACGCCTCCTCGAACTTCCCTTCGGCAATCAACTTCTTGAACTGGCGGCTGCCCAGCACGTTCGTCCGCTCTCCCACTAAAATGGGACGCGTGCTTTCGTCCACCGTCAGCGGCTCTAGCCCCGATATCATAGTAATGTTCAGTTGCGCTAGCTTCCTTGGCTTCTCAACCTCTGTTATGGAGTGAAGCCTGGCGATGTGCTCTTGGCTCGTCCCGCAGCATCCGCCGATGACGTTGACCCATCCTTCGTGTGCATAGACTCCCAACGTCCTCGCCATCATCTCCGGCGTCTGGTTGTACTGGCCGTTTTCGTCTGGCAGCCCGGCGTTAGGTATTACAGCCACCGGGAACCGCGACAGCCTAGCTAGCGTCCGCACGTGGTCTCTCATGAACTCCGGCCCCGTGGCGCAGTTCATCCCAATCCACAGCAGCTCGCGATTCGCCAGCGACACGTAAAACGCCTCAATGTCCTGCCCCCCCAGCGTTGTGCCCATGGTCTCGATGGTGCACTGCACCGCCACCGGCACCTCCTCCCCAAGGTCCTTCGACAGCTTCTCAATAGCCGCCAGCGCAGCCTTCACGTTCAACGTATCCTGTTGCGTCTCCACTAGCATAAAATCGGCGCCGCCCTCCCAAAGACCGGCGGCCTGCGTGTAGAAGTGCTCTACCAGCTCATTCCAGGTGACCCCTCCCGTGACCGATATCGCCTTCGTCGTCGGCCCCATAGACCCCGCCACAAACCGCGGCTTCCCGTTGGTCGAAAACTCGTCCGCCGCCTCTCTCGCAATCCTCGCCGACGCCGCGCTTATCTCCACCGCCCGCTCCGCCAGCCCGTACTCCCCCAGCACTAGCGGTGTGCTTCCAAACGAGTTTGTCTCAATGATGTCCGCCCCCGCCTCCAGGTAAGACCGGTGTATCTCTCCGATGACGTCAGGCCGGGTAATGTTTAAATACTCGTTGCATCCCTCAAGCTGCGTCCCGCCAAAATCCGACGCCGTCAGTTTGTACTGCTGTATGCGAGTGCCCATAGCCCCATCCACCAGCAAAATACGCTGGGACATCAGCTTTTTCATGTGGGCTATGCGCTCTTTTCTATCCATGGGTTTTTCTCTACTTAGCCGTAAGTCCAGTCAGCAATTACGGATTTCGCCTCTTAGATGAAAATTGTATCTGAGCGGCCTGCCACTATCAATAGATGCCAAGTTTGTTACTTTCAGAAGTGCCCCTCAAAGACCTTAACATCGGCATTCCCCTGTGGGATAATGAAATTGACATTTTATCTTTCCTTTGAGTCCTATGCCCAAAAGTTATTGGATGGTGGTCCTCAGTCCCGACAACTTTAAAATCGCCCGTCAACGCGGCTTCGATATCATCGGCCTCGTGGGCCAGCACCGAAAAAAAGTCCAGCGCATGGAGCCGGGCGACCGCGTCCTCCTCTACGTCTCCCACTGGCGATGCTTCACTACCAGCGCCACGGTCACCGCCCCATTCGTAGAAGACCATACCCCCATCTGGAAAGCCGAAGGCGGCAGCAATTTTCCCTTCCGAGTCGGCATCAAGCCGGACGTTGTCCTTCAGGAAAGCCAGTACATTTACGCCTACCATATCGCCCCTCGAATGGACTACACCCGACGATGGGTGCCGGAAGACTGGTACCTCGCCTTCCACGGCAGCCTCCACCTCATATCCAAACTAGACTTCCATCTGGTCGAGGATGAACTGCTCCGCTCCCGCCGCCTGGGCGAAAATCGTCCCCCCTTCTACACCCCCAACTCCCCTGTCCCCAACTCCACCTGTCTACTGGATCAAATGGCGAATGACGAGGTAGGTCGCCCCGCCTACCGCTAGTCCCTGCCCCCCGTTCCCACCCCATTAAACCACACCCGCAACATTCAACTTATCCTCTTTGTATATCCATTGCGTCTATATGTCTTGCCATACAGTTATGTGATATCAGCCTCTCAACGCAGATAATACCTGCATATATTTAGACCGAGAAAGCGCCGTATTTCTGGTTCTCCCCCTTCGGCCTGGAAGAGCTCCGCTACCTTAAAGCATATATCGCGGAGTCCGATGCAATAGGACCGTCCTGAGTATGCCGAAGGAGTGGGTTGTGGTTCCTTACTTCTCTTCCCCTTCCAGCAGGAAGGGGACAAAGGGGATGGTATCCCGATTTAAGACAGGCCTCACCTCCAAAGCCAAACATAGCCCAAGATGATAGTTTCCCCACCCCCTGTGCTAAAATACCCCCGTGGCCTCATCCAAGCTAATCTATTCGGAAAAACACCGCAGCGCCCTCATAACCACCCTTCTGGGCCTCCTGGGCCTGGCTTTGATAATCATAGCCCTCGTGGCCGCCGGCATGTCCGCTGTGGGGACCCGAGACCTCTGGAGTGACGCCGCCTTTTCCCTTGCTCTGGGCTTAGTTCTGGCAGGCAGCCACTGGTTCTTGGTGCCGCGAGAATATCAAGTTTACAGCGACCGCCTCGTTGTCACCTATGGTCGTCCCCGCATCCTCTCCGTCCCTTTCGACAACGTAGCCAGCGTCGACGTGCTTACCCACCCTCTGGGGACCGAGCTTCGAATACGACGCGCCCGTGGCAGGACTCTGCTATTGCA
This sequence comes from SAR202 cluster bacterium, assembly GCA_016872285.1. NCBI lineage: Bacteria > Bacillati > Chloroflexota > Dehalococcoidia > SAR202 cluster bacterium. The sequence goes on from VGZZ01000001.1 coordinate 112,116, forward strand.
GCCCCTAGGCCCCAAACAGTTCCACCAAGCCCTGCAAGATGCCCTCTCAAAATCTGGAGTTGCGCCTAAAAATCCCATCCCCTCTTCGCAGGGCTTCCCGCCCACCAACCCCAAAAGCTAGCCCTCCCTCCTAGCGCGCACCACGTAGGTACCAGCCATTTTGTCGTGCCACCCTTGCTTCCTCCCATCTAACGCCGCCCACACGTACCCAAACCCCAACGTTAACTCTGAAACTATCTTTCCGGGAACTTCTCTTACAAATGCTGTGCCAACGCTGGGCTGTTGTCCGTTCCGATCCACCACCTTAGCCCCCACCAGCATCTTTCCAGGCGTCGTCCCCTTGAAGCCGATAAACAGTGTATTGTAGACCCACCTCACAGCTAGTGCGATAAAAAAGCCCAGGCCAAAACCAATGCCCTCATCAGTGACCGCGACTGCTAGACCCAAAAACCCCAAAACAACAGTCTGTATGACAAATAGAATGACTCCGTCCACTATCGCCGCCACCAGCCGGATCCAGAACCCCATGTATTCCGCCCCCGCCGCTTCCGGGACCGTCGTTGGTTCCGCCGATGCAGCCTGCGACGGCGGCGTCACTAGCAACTTGCCGCAGCTCGCGCAGTACAGCGCATCCCACGGACTTACCACGCCGCACGCCGGGCACGTCACCGGCTCCTGCGACACCGGCTGAGGCTCTAGGTACGCCAGCCACACTCCGCATCCCACGCACCTCCACTTGCCCCGTCCATTTGACAATCCGCATCTACGGCACCCTGTCATCTATCCCTCTCCCAACGCCCGCTGCAACCCGCTCCTCCACGCCCCCTCCGCCTCCGACAGCGAGAGGTCTACCAATCGGCCAATCTTCACTCCTTGTCCCTTCACCGTTCCCAACACCACCATCGGCACGTCCGCCTTCTCGGCCATCGCTTCCAGACGCTTCAGCCGCTGCGGCGCTATCGACACCACCATCCTGGACTGCGCCTCCCCGAAAAGAGCCGCGTCCCACCGACCCCGCACCTCTATATCCCCCTCAAACCCCATCCCGTCGACTATCGCGCACTCCGCCAGCGCCACCGCCAGCCCGCCGTCCGAGCAGTCGTGCGCCGATGCTATTATCCCCGCCTCAATGCCGCGTCTGCACAGCGCCTGCGCCCTCGCCTCCAGCGACAGGTCAATCGACGGCCTGCCGGCCACAAGCCCGTGAAATATCTCTAGATACTCGCTCCCTGCCAGGTCCGCCGCCTTCCCCCGCACCCCCTCCGCTCCCAGCAGCACAACCACGTCACCCTCTCGCTTGAACCCTTGCCCAACATATCGACTCCCATCCTCCAGCAGGCCCAGCGCCCCCACGACTGGAGTCGGGTATACCGCCTCACCTCTCGTCTCGTTATAAAGGCTCACATTGCCGCTCACCACAGGCACGCCCAGCGCATTGCACGCCTTGGCAATGCCTCGAATGCACCACTCCAGTTGATAATAAATCTCCGGCTTGTCTGGGTTGCCAAAGTTCAAGCAGTCCGTCAACGCTATAGGCTCCGCCCCCACGCACGACACGTTGCGGCAGGCCTCCGCCGCTGCTATCGCGCCCCCTCGATACGGGTCCAGCCAGCACAGCCGTCCATTACCGTCCGTCGACAGCGCAATGCTCTTCTTCGTGCCTTTTATTCGAAGCACCGCCGCGTCGCCGCGACCCGGCGGGACCACTGTATTGGTCTGCACCTGGTGGTCATACTGCCTGTACACGAACTCCTTGCTGGCAATGTTCGGCGACGCCAGCAGTTTCAGTAATACCTCCGACGGCTTCTCCTTCGGCAGCGGCAGCTTGGCTAATGGGTACTCCTGCGCCCTCAGTACTTCATCAGATATGACCCCCTTCAGCCGGTACAGCTTGGGGTGAGTCAGCGCATGCACCGGCAGGTCCGCCACCGGCTTCCTTCCCTCCACAATCCTCACTCTATCCCCATCTACCACCCTACCCAGCTCCACCCACGGCAGGTCCCACTTCTTCAGCACCGTCGCTATCTTGTCCTTATTCTCAGGCCTCACCACCAGCAGCATCCGCTCCTGCGACTCCGATAGCATGACCTCGTACGGCGTCATCCCTTCCTCGCGGCGGTGCACCTTTGACACGTCCACCACTACGCCCCTGCCTCCCCGCTCCGCCGACTCCACCGTCGAGCTGGTCAGCCCCGCCGCGCCCAGGTCCTGAATGCCGATTAAACACCCTGTTTCAGCAGCCTCCAGGCAGGCCTCTATCAAAACCTTCTCCAAGAACGGGTTCCCCACCTGCACCGTAGGCCGCATCTCCTTCTCTTCCTCAAAAGTCCGCGACGCCAGCCCCGACGCCCCGTGTATCCCATCTCTCCCAGTGTCCGACCCCACCAGCAGCAGCAGGTTCCCCGTCCCACCGACGGTCGCCCGAGCCAGCTTCCGCTTCTCCACTAACCCTACGCACAGCGCGTTCACCAGCGGGTTGCCGCTATACGGCTTGCCGAACTGTATCTCCCCGCCCACGTCAGGCACCCCTATGCAGTTGCCGTACCACGATATTCCACCCACTACACCGCCAAACAGATGTCTGTTGCGGCCCTCCGCCAGCGGCCCAAACCGCAGTGAGTTCATCAGCGCTATCGGCCTTGCCCCCATCGCCAGTATGTCCCGCACTATCCCTCCCACCCCTGTCGCCGCCCCCTGAAAAGGTTCGATGGCCGACGGGTGGTTGTGCGATTCAATTTTGAACACTACCGCTAGCCCGTCGCCAATATCCACCGCCCCGGCGTTCTCCGCCCCCGGCGGCAGCAGCACCCTCGGGCTCTTGGAAGGAAAAAGCCGCAGCAGTGGCTTAGAGTGTTTATACCCGCAGTGCTCGCTCCACAAGGCGCCAAACATCCCCAGTTCCACCGGGTTCGGCTCTCTGTCTAAGAGATCGACGATAGCCTGGTATTCCTCCTGCGTGAGGGCTATCTCATCCAGGACTGCTTTAGATACAGGACTCATAGCAAAGTGCTCCCCAGAATAACCATAAGGACTCCGCTCAGGGCCATGGCAGTGCCCAGCACAACCCTCAGAGTAACACGCTCCAGCCTCTGAAGGAATAAGTGCGCCATGGTCAGCGTGAAAATCGGGTTTAGCGACGCCACGGGCGTCACCACTGCCACCGGCGCCTTGCTTAACGCCGACACCAGCAGCGTCACCGCCCCACCTGATGTCACCCCTGCCAGCACCATGAACCCAAAATACCGCCGCGGCTCCCCGGCATGCTTTGGCATCGACTTCGCCGATATTAGCATCATCACCAGCGCCCCAAAGAACAGCCCCATAGACGTGAACAGTATCGGCGGCACGTCGTAGTCCTTCATTCCCTTCTTGGCGATGACCTGGCTCGCGCCGTAGCACATAGCCGAAAGCACCGCCAGCGCTGCTCCCCACAACAGCCGCCGATTCGAGCCGGCCCTAGTCTGCACTTAGTTCCTCGCTCGGCCTATTTCGGCTCTCGCTGACTATCAACGCCATCCCTGACACCGACATCAATATCCCCAGACCCATTAGCCAGTTGGGCCGCTCGTCTAGGAACAGCATCGCCATCAGCGTCGCGAATATTGGGCTGATGGATATGATCGGCGACGTCCTCGCCGCCCCCGCGATGCTCAACGCCATGTATAAAATGAGCCGCGCCAGCGCAAAGGTGACTACACCATAAAAGAAGGCCCACAAAAACGCTCTGGGGTCCAGCGCCGTCAGATCGTCAAAATATAGTGTCAACGCCAGCGCCGATGTAACCATGAACCCCGTCAGCACCGATATGAACGCCCCCAGCGCCGGCGGCAGCCGTTGCAGTCCTAAACGGGCGAAAATATCGGACGAGCTGAAGCCGAAAAGGGACAGAAAGGCTAGTAGGATGCCCAGGGCCATCTAGGTTAGCGTTTTACCAGGCTCTGGACCGTCGAACGAAAGATATACAACCCGTCCGACCCGCCCATCAACTCCTCTACCGCCCTCTCCGGGTGCGGCATCATCCCCAGCACGTTCCCCCGCTTGTTCACTATCCCCGCAATGTTCCTCGCCGACCCGTTAGGGTTGGCCTCTGGCGTCACCTCGCCTTTAGGCGTGGAGTACCTGAACACCACCTGGCTGTTGGCCTCCAACTGGTCCAGCGTGGCCGGGTCCGCGTAATAATTCCCCTCGCCATGGGATATGGGTATGTGCAGCACCTGCCCCGGCTCGCAGTCCAAAGTGAAAGGCGTATTCGTGTTTTCCACCCGCAGGTCCGTCGACTGGCACCGGAACTGTAGGCTCACGTTTCGCATCAGTACTCCAGGCAGCAGTCCAGCCTCGCACAGCAATTGGAATCCATTGCATATCCCAATCACCAGCCCGCCCTTCCCGGCAAACTCCCCCACCGACTCCATAATCGGCGAGAACCGCGCCACCGCCCCGCACCTCAAATAGTCGCCATAAGAAAACCCGCCAGGCAGAATAATACAGTCATAGCCCGACAGGTCCGTATCCTTGTGCCACAGATACTTGGCCTCTTCCCCCAGCACATTCTTCACGGCGTGATAGCAGTCACCATCGCTCCAAGTCCCGGGGAAGACCACAACTCCAAAACGCATACTCTCTATTCTTTCTCCTCTGACAACGTCACCTTTAACGGCAAACCTTTAATATTGATCATTCCTAATGTCGAGAAGTCAAGTAATCTGCCCTTTGAATCTATTTTCTTCATTACCCTATCGTCCTCGGTCTCTTGAAAGTAACCCTGATGTCGCTCAAGAACGACTTCTAAGAAGTCTCCCTCAGAGTCATACCACACTTCTATCAGCTTTTTGGTCATGTTTATTTATATGAAGACCTCGCGTTGCCTACCCTCTTCCTTCTTTCTCTCTTGAATGCCTGGTGCTAATTTTGGATTGAGATGAACAAAAGGTGTGATGGCCCCCAAGGAAATCCCTTCTCCCCTTGTAGGAGAAGGCGCAGGTCGAAGACTCGCCGTGGCGAGATGAGGGGGAAGCCCTAGAGACGCAATACGAATAGCAGAGCTAACAATCCTCTTGTTTCTTTCACTCAGCATTTAAGCTCTATTATATCTAACGTCCGCTATCCTCCCATCCCTTCCAGCATCTTTGTCACCACCTCATTCACCACTCCACCCTCGGCCTTTCCCTTGGTCTGCGGCATCAGCCTCCCCATCACCTTCCCCTTGTCAGCCGGCCCCTTGGCCCCCACCTCCGACACCACCCTCCTCGCCAGCGACTCCACCTCCGCTCTGCTCATCTGCTGCGGCAGGTACTCCTGAAGGATAGCCGCCTCCTTCTCCTCCTTGTCCACCAGGTCCTGCCGCTTGCCCTGCTTGTACAATTCAATCGCCTCGCGACGCTGCTTAATGCCCTTGGCGACTAGTTCATGAACGCCCGCGTCATCCAGCGGCTTCTGCTTATCGATCTCCTCGTAATTGATACTACTCCGCAGCATCCGTATCACTGACAAGCGAAGCTGGTCTCCCTTCTTCATCGCCTCCAGCTGGTCAGCCTGCAGCTTCTCCTTAAGCGCCATATCCTCCCCTTATTTCCGCCGAATCTGCTTCATTAAATTCGCCATCTCCACCGCTGTCTCCGCCGCCTCCTGCCCCTTGTTCCCCATAGCCCCCCCGGCCCTGTCCATAGCCTGCTTCATATTCTCGGTGGTCAGCACACCCGTGATAACCGGCACCCCTGTGTCCACCGCCACCCGCGCGATGGCCGCGGTGCTCTGCGTCGCCACCACCTCGTAATGTCCCGTCTCCCCTCGAATAACACAGCCCAGGCATATCACCGCATCGTACATCTTGGACTCCGCCAGCGCTTTCGCCGCCACCCCCAGCTCCAGCGACCCTGGCACATGGCACACCGTCACATCCTCTTCCTTGACCTCAAGACCCCTGAGGGCCTTCACCGCCCCATCCAGGAGCTTGTGCGTCACCATATCGTTAAAACGGGAAACTACAATGGCAAACCTAAGTCCCTGTCCCTCTAAAGAACCCTTAATCTCTTTGGACAAGAGCCTAGCTCCCCTTCTTTTCCGCCTCGGGTTCCTTGTAACCCACCTGCATGACCTTCTCTAACAACTGCTGTTCCGGCACGTTGCCGACGAACTGCGTCGTATTATTAATTACCGTTTTGGGCACCGCGCTTACGTTGTACATCCGCGCCATATGCGGAAACTCCTGCGCCTCGACAACGTCGGCCCTAATCAGCTTGTTCTCTATCGACATCGCGTGGGCCAGCCTGGCCAACTGTGGGCAGTGGGGTCAAGTCGGCGTCACGAAGACCTGTATGTGAACTGGCTGGTTTACCTTCCTTAGCTGCTTCCGTGTCTCCACAGACAGCGGGCTGACCTCCCTGGACAACGTCTCGATATCCTCCAGCAGCGTGGCAAATTCGTACCCCGCCGGTATTCCGAAATATCGCAGCCGCGGGCTTCCGTCAGACTCCAGGACAATGGCCGGCACCCGCTCGACAGCGTATTCGTCTCGCTCTTTGGTCTGGGTGAAGAAATCGTAGGTGTTCAAATGCAGTTTAGGAGAAAGCGCCGCCAGGTCTTCCATCAGTTCCTGTGTCTGGGGGCAGGTGGGGCACTCCCTCCCCGGCACCGTCAGCAGTGGCGATTGCCGCGAGACAAATAAATTAATTGTAACGTCCTTCTTAAGCTCCTTTTTGAAGCGGCGCTTTAGTTCGGTCTGGTCTTGTTCGGGGATTAGCGGCATCTCATATCTCTGCTTTGGGGGACTAAAGCTAGTTTACACCAGCGCCTATACCTTATCCAGTTTTTATTCCTCTCCATATATGCAGCAGCCGCGTGAGCATCGTCCACGTCGAAAAGAACGCTATTAATCCCAGCGCCAACAGCACCTCTGCTTCACCGATAACCAGCCCCGCCGAAAGTATCACCACCCGCTCGGGCCGCGTCATCAGACCGCCCTTCATGTCCAGCCCCAGCGCCTCCCCCCTCGCCCTCAAATAGCTGACGCCCTGCGAACTCGTGAAGGCCAGTATAAGCAGCGTCATATACACGCCTAGCTGCCTGGACTCCGGGTCGTCCGTGGCCCCATAAACCGCCAGCCCCAGGTACAGCGCCGATTCGCCCAGCCGGTCGAACAGCGAGTCCAGCAACGCCCCAAAAGTCGTAACCCTACCCGTCATCCTCGCCAAGGCCCCGTCGAACAAGTCCAACGCGCCTCCGGCTAGGAACACCAACCCGCCCTGCCACAAGAGTCCCATCCCCACCAGCGCCGCCCCCACCGCCGATATCAGGAAGCCAAGTATTGTGATGGAATTAGGAGTCAGACCAACGGCGTTTAACGCCTTTGCCCCGGGCTCCTCAATCCATTGCTTGAGTGAAGCTCTAAGCTTTTCTCGCAGCCGCTGCGCCATACGTCCTGTTCATCGTCGACTCATAATAGTCCACCACTCGCCACGCTACGCGCTCCCAGCTATACTGCCTCACCTCTTCCAGCCCCCTTCGCCCCATCTCAGCCCTCATCTCAGTATCCTTCACCAGCCCCGCTAGCGCCTCCGCCAGCGACGCGCTGTCCTTTGGCCGCGCCAGCAGCGCCTGATGCCCGTTCCTGAGTATGTCCGAATATCCCTCGATTTGTGTGGCTACTATAGGCTTCCCTAAAGCCATCGCCTCCAGCAGCACAATCCCAAAGCTCTCCTTCCCCGTGGCCGGCGAACAAAAAATATCTGCCGTCTGGTAGTACCTGGGTAAATCAGAGTACCTAGCCGGCCCCACCATCACCAGGTCCTTCAGACTTCGCTCCGCCATAATCCTGTAACAATTCCTGTCCGGGTCTCCCGGCCCCACAACTATGAGCCTTATGTTCGGAAACTCCCACTTAAGCTGGCCGTATGCCTCCAGCAGGTATCTAAGCCCCTTCCGCTTCTCCATCCTTCCCACAAACAAGATGTTCACTTTCCCGTCCTGGAACTCGGGCAGCGGTTTAACGCAAGGGTTAAAAAGCGACAGGTCGATACCGTTGGGTATGATTTCGTACTGCCGTGGAAAAAATCGCGCCACGTGTTTCTTCGCCGCCTGCGACACAGCAATGCAGCCGTCCAGCCGGTCAAACCAGTGGCGCAGCATTGGGCTGCTCCAGCCATACCACCGCCCGCTGCCGTGAAAGGCGTGGAATGTCCCTATATTGACTGATCTAGAGCATTGCAGCACCGCCAGCGGCAGATACGGGGCCATAGGCTCGTGCAGGTGGATTACGTCAAATTCTTCCTCGGCCAGCAAGTCCCGCACCTTCTTATAGTTCCACGCTGAAAGCGATATGCGCGCTATGGAGCCGCCGCTGGGAATGGGCACAGACCGCCCCATGGGCACAAAGTTAGACTCCAAATCTTGCGCCCTCGATGGCGAAAACGGCGCCAGGACTTTTACCTGGTGGCCCATCATCTGAAGCTGATGGCTCAATTGCGTAATGTGCGCAGTCACACCGCCAGGCCAGGTGAAGTCGTATGGCGACACCAGGGCTACCTTCATCAGGTCGCCTTTCTACCGTGTGGTGGGGTAATTAACCCTTCTTATCTTCAATGAAGTCTTCCACCATCTGCCTCGCCTGATCGTCGCTGTACTGGATAGGCGGCGACTTCATGAAGTACGCGCTGGGCCCTTTAATCGCTCCGCTCTCGCCCCGGTCCAGAGCCAGCTTTATGCAGCGCACTGCATCTACCACCACACCCGCAGAATTGGGGCTGTCCCACACTTCCAGCTTCACTTCGACGTTTATGGGCGCGCCGCCGAAGTTGTGGCCCTCCATCCGTATATAACACCACTTCCGGTCTTGCAGCCAGGGTATGTAGTCGCTGGGCCCTATATGCACGTTGTCCGCGCCGATGTCGTAGTCCAACTGGGACGTGACCGAGTTTGTCTTCGATATCTTCTTGGACACCAGCCGCTCCCTCTCCAGCATGTTGAGGAAGTCTGTGTTTCCTCCAAAGTTAAGCTGGTAGGTGCGGTCTAAAATAACGCCTCTATCCCGGAAAAGGCGGGTCAGCACTCGGTGGGTAATCGTCGCTCCCACCTGCGACTTGATGTCGTCTCCAATTACCGGCAGTCCCTTGGACTTGAAGCGGTTCTGCCAGTACTCCTCCCGCGCGATGAACACTGGTATGCAGTTAATGAACCCGCATCCAGCCGCCAGCACCTGCTCCACGTACCACTTGGTCGCCTCTTCGCTTCCGACGGGCAGGTAGTTTATAACGACGTCAACCTTGCGCTCCTTCAATATTCCCACTACGTCGGCTGTAGATCCCGGCGCCTTCTTCACTACGTCCGCCAGGTACTTGCCGACGCCGTCATGGGTCATCCCCCGGTCCACCTTAACCCCCGTATGCGGCACGTCGGCAAACTTTATCGTGTTGTTTGGCTTGCTGAACACCGCCTCCGACAGGTCCTTCCCAACCTTATTGACGTCAATATCAAACGCCGCCACCACTTCAATATCCCCAATCTCGTAATCGCCGATGCGTGGGTGCATCAGACCGGGCACAAAGCCATCCTCAGGCACCTCACGGTACTTATGAAGGCCCTGCACCAGTGAGGAGGCACAGTTGCCCACGCCAATGATGGCTACATTGATCTTTCCCACTCGGATTTTCTCCTTGCTACAGACTAATTTTAACCGTCATGCCGCGCTTCCGATGGATTGTAGCAACTTGAAAGGCACAACAACAAGTTTGGCAGAGCTATATGTAGCTCCACTGCTACAAAAGGCGGGTGTTCGCTTAAGATGCTAAGCGACGGGAAGTTAGCTCTCTGATATCCCTTTGTCTCCTCAGGTTCTCCCTCTTCTCCTATTGCAAAGAGATCCGCTTCCTTTAAGCATATATCGCGGAGTCTCCTCATCCTTGATATCTATTCGATGAGGAGGCCGTCCGCCGTAGGAGGATCGGCCCGATGTAATCGGACCTGTCCAGAGTACCCACGAGGGAAGAAGAGGGAGTTAGACGCCGTCCCTAGCCTGGCCGAAGGAGGGAGATGAGGTGATCTTACCTTCTCTTCCCCTTCCAGCGTGAGGCGTCGTCCCGAGTACCCCCCCCCCCCCCCCCCCCCCCCCCCCCCCCCCCCCCCCCCCCCCCCCCCCCACCGGCCTCGGTTGGCTTCTCAGGCTGAGGTAACGCTCCCGTCTAATTCGGCGCCTCTGTCTGATTAATAAACCCTATCTTCAGCGGCAAGTCATACGCCACCCACTTGTTTCCTATTATGTAATCTATACCCAGTGGTCCCCAGTGCCGCGAATCGTTGCTGTGCGTACGATTGTCCCCCATAACAAAAAATTCATCAGGTCCCAGCGTCTTGAAATCCATATACTCGCCCCGGGCCCGCTCCGTTCCTGCTACGTAGGGCTCGTCCAGCAGCTTACCGTTCAAATATGTGTACCCGTCCCTTATCGAAACCTGGTCCCCGGGCACTCCTATAACCCGCTTAACAAAGCTCCGTGCCGGGTCCCTTGGGTAACTGAACACCACAATACTCCCCCGTTGGGGTCCATCCTTCTGAAACGGCGTCATCTCCTCCTGTCCCGACGCGTCCCAAAAGGGAATAATGTCGGAGAACTTATCCATGTTCACTTTTAAATATGCCAGCTTGTTCACCGTCACATACTCGCCCGACTCCAAAGTCGGGTACATGCTGGAACCTTCCAACTGAAAGTTCTGAACGCTGACCTGGAGAAAGAAGAACACCACCAGCGCCATAATAAGGGCTTCTAGAAATTCTTTGGCCAAGTCGAACATTGTGTTAAGAAAAATCCCTAATTTAAGAATTCCGACAACTATTCTATATTAGCATGGGCATGCCCGGACAATTTTGAAACAACCGTTAAGAGCAGTATATGGATAAATTGTCCACTCTGGCGTTAATATCCACTGGTTATGTCCATCAATCCCATCACTAGGATCAACCCCCCCTCCACCGTGGACCACCCTGCCTCTCACCCTCTTCTGCCCATCCTGGATAAACTGGGAAAGCAGTACTGTTTCAACTGCGTAGTGGAAGAGCATCAGACCAGGGCCTACAACCTTGCCGTTCACATGCTTGGCGACTGGTCCCAGGCTGAAGACGCAACCCAGGAAGCCTTCATCTCCGCCTACCGCTCCTTCAACAATTATCGAGGCGTAAACCTAGCCGCCTGGCTCATGCGCATCGTCGCCAACTATTGCCGCGATATGCTCCGCATCCGCAAGTCCCGGCCCTCCCAGCCCTTGGACGTCCAGATCAACAACCCGGTCGACCGCGACGCCACCGAAACCAGTTCCCCCGAGAACCTCGCCCTGCGCAGCGAGCTGCGGCAGGCCATCAACAAGGGCCTGAACACCATCCACGTCGACCAGCGCCTAGCCCTCATCCTAGTGGACATAGAAGGCTTCAGTTACGACGCGGCCGCCGAGGCCCTGGACTGCAATATCGGCACCATAAAGTCCCGCCTCAGCCGGGGCCGCGCCGCCCTAAGAAACTATTTGTTAAACCAGGGGGAACTTCTACCCCACTCTTTACGTCAATATAAGTAGGAAAAGTTTATGCGACTCTTTGGCCATCGACATATAGCTGGTCAGGCGCTCACCGAGTACCTGGACGATTGCATCTCTCCCGCCCGGCGGCAGAAGGTGGAAACCCACCTAACCGCCTGCCCGCGATGCCGCCAGGAGCTTGACTCCCTTCGCGCCACCGTTGCCGGTCTCCGCGCTATGTTCCAGACCCAGCCACGGCGCTCCTTCATTCTCCTCAATGCTCCTGACATGACACCCTACGCTCCCCGCGCTAAGTCCAGGGCGCCCTCTTGGGCCGTTGGCCTGGCCGCCTCTGCCGCCGCCCTCGCCCTGGTCGCCATTATATCCGTAGATGTTTTGGGCGGCCTGTCTTCGGGCGATCGTAACACCCCCGTGGGCACTGCGGCGCTTCCTGAGGACAATGCGTCCTCTGCGGAAAACTATCGCGCCATAGACGGCCCCAAGTTCGCCGGCAACTTCGCGCCTGGCTCCTCCCCCTCACCCTCCGAGACCAGCGTCCCCTCCAAGCAGAAAGGCGCAGCCCCTGGCGTGACCGAGATTATCACCACCGGAGGCATCCCGGACCAGCCCGCCCCTACCGAGGTCGCTAGCATTCCCCAAGCGCCTGATCCCATCATCAGTGCTGACCAGGTCCCCGCCGTCATAGAAACTCCGTCTCTTAACGAAAGCGGCGGCACCTCTATCTACTGGCGAGTCCTGGAAGTCCTTCTGGCCGCTGGTGCCGTCGTCCTAGGCATCCTTTTCTTTCAACAACTGCGACGCCGTCCCCAGATACCTTTATGACCAACCGTTCCCATTAAGTCTAAATTCCATAGGCCGGTCCATCCGGTCCCTACCCAATAAATAGGCCGCCCTCACCCATCGGTGCGGCCTATTTCTATTCCGGTTTTCTCTGCTGTTGCCTAGCCCTTTCAGGCCGCTTCACATTGAATAGATAAGGAGAAGCGGGGGATAGAGGGTGATGAGGTGGTCCTTATTTTCCTTCCCTCTTCTCCCGACTACGGGAGAAGAGGGACAAAGGGTGATGAGGGCGCCCCGATTAAAGACCAGGTATTTATTTTGCATCACGCGTTTGCGTGTGGGGAGTTAGGAAGGGGGTCCGAAAGAAAAGGGTGGAGAGTGGCAATCTCCACCCCAATGCAAACAGCGGTCCGCTATCCCTTAGAAAATCGCTATCGGATTCACCGGCGCGCCCGTCCCGTTGGCCAGTCGCAGCGGGTTCACCACCAGCATAAACTCGTACCGATTTTCCTGCTTGCACACCCGCGCCAGGTCCTCCAGATTGCAATTGTCCAAAATCCAGCACCCAATGGCCGTTAAGAGGATGCGGTGGACCGGCAGCGTGTACTCCTTATACCCGCTGGGCATCACATCTTGGGCCAGATCCCCTCCCAACATGGCGATGTCCCGCTGCTTCAGCCAGGGCAGGCACGCCGCTTGCAAGCCCGACCCTCCGTCAATCATCGGCCGGTTCGGCCCCTCCGCCTTCCGCCTCTCCCAGTTCCCAGACCGGATTATCAGTACATCCCCAGGCCCTACCTTCACACCAAACTTCTTCTCCGCCGCGTCCAGGTCTTCCGGATATATAGCTTCCCCGGGCTTCATGTACGGCACGCCCTTTAAAGTCGGGAAGTCCAGCAGCACGCCGCGAGTCACCACTCCGTCCTTCAGGTTGTCTATACTCTCCACCGACGCCCCCGTCCGGGTCCGAATAGCGTGCGACGGGAAGCCGTTGTACATCTTCCCATCCGCGAACATGTGGCATAGCGCGTCCACGTGGGTGACTATCATCCCGTGGTACACCATGCCAATGTACTCCATAGCCCCCTGGGACGGCGACTCCGGCTTCCCCGGCGTGTCGTGCATCCCCTCGCCGCTCTCCACCATGTACAACTGCGGCGGCACCGCGGCGTCAATCGACGGCTCCGCCACAATGGGCCGCGCCAGGCTCACCGTCAGCCCCTTCTTCACCAATCGCGTCGCCTCCAGCCGCTTCTGCGGCGTGACCAGGTTAATAGTTCCTAGCTGGTCCTCCTTGCCCCACCGGCCCCAGTTGCTCAGGGTCTTGTGCCACTGGGCGATTTCTTGAGATGTTGCGTTCTTGGGTGACATAGCTCCTCCTCGTTGTGTCCGTTTTTTGCAAAAGGTGGCCCAATTCTAGGCAGGGTCTCTTGAGGGTGTCAAACGCCTAGCCAAAGGGCACCTTTCCCATCCCCTGACATATCTCCAGCCGCGCATACCTTATAAATATGCTTCCCAGAGGGTTTGCCAGCGGCGCGTTTACCGCCAGGCAGGCAATAACGTGCTTCTGACCGGGCTTGGCCTCCCTGGCAATTAGCAAGCGGTTCCGCCCGTTGTACCCAATCACGGGCGATAGCTTCTGCGCCGCAATAGCCGCCGCCGGCTTTAAGTCTGGCCCGGGGTAATCCGCCCAGACCTCGCCGTAGTCGTCTATCGACGCCTCAAACCACACCTGCGCCCCCGCCACCGGCAGGCCCCGCACCTTCTCCGGCAGCGTAATCGTAAACCGGTACCACCCAAAAGTCAGTCCCGTGCTCACCGAGTCTCGAATGCTCTTAGGCGTTGCCCATCCCGAATCGTCAAAGCCCGCCAGCCGCGCCGCCACCTCTGTCTTCCTCTCTGCCGTCAGGCCCTGATTAGGCTGGCCGGGGTCTAAGCCCAGAGCAAACTTGATGCGCCCGTTGACCAGCTTCAACTCCTCCGGGCTGTCCAGGTCCAGTGTAATCATTCCCGATGCCTGCTGCGTAGTCATCGTTTCCTCCTTAAAAGCCAACCGCCCCGATAAATCGGGGCGGTGGTTTATTGGTTAGCTCAGGCCTCTAGCTGGCGCGGCTGGCCTCTCGAGGCTGCATCCGCTCATGCGTCTTGGGGTCCAGATTCCAGAAGCGTATCCCGTTGTCGGACAGTATCTTCTTCTTCTGGCCGTCCGTCAGGTCGTCGCGCTCCAGCACCTTCTGCACGCTCCACGGCGACAGGCAGTCGAAGTGCGAGTAGTCGGACCCAATGATGATACCGCTCTCGCCCACCTTCTTGGTCAGCAGCGGCAGGAAGTCGGCCTCCTCAGGCTCGAAGCATATGAAAAGCTGGTCGCCGAAATAGTCCTTCGGCTCGTCCTTCCTCAGCTTGGGCGCGCCGTCGGGCATAATCTCATAGTGCTCCTCCAGACGCTCCAGGTAGTAAGGGAGCCAACCCGCACCCTGCTCAATCCACGCGACCTTCAGGTCCGGGAACTTGTCCAGCACGCCGCTGGCGATGAACCCGCACACTGAGAACGGCGCGTCGATGCCCATAAACAGGTGCTTCAGGAACTCGGTGTCCAGTCGGCGCATCCCCACCGACTCGTGAAGCTGCTGGTGTATCGAAACTGGCATCCCCAGCCTCACGCACTCCTCCAAGATTGGGTGGAACCGCTCCTTATACAGCCACTCGCCCTTGAACTGGCAGGGGAGATAAGCGCCTCCCAGACCCAGGTCGGCGGCGCGGTGCAGCTCCTTCAGCGCCAGCTTGGTGTCGTGCAGCGGAAGGATCATAGTCCCCCGCACCCGGTCGCGATACCCCTCCGTCCACTCTGTCACCCAGTCGTTCCACCCCCGGGCGAACCAGTAGGCCACCTCCGGGTTGTCGATGGTGTTCAGCAAGTTCTGATGCAGGACGCAGAAGATAAAGGTCACATCAAACCCCTCGGCGTCCAGGTCCTTTATGCGCTCCTTTGGGCTGCGCTCTCCCTCCCGGTTGTACCACTGGTCCGGGTCGTGAGTGGAAAAGGTCGCCAGCTTGCCAAAAGGCCCGGTGCGGAAGTCCGAGTTGGGAAACACCTTGGAATGTTCCAAAATCCAGATGTTGTCGTAGTGCCGGGTGGAGTTTTTTTGTGTGCCGCCGCTCCGGGCCGCCCCCGCTACATCCTTCCAGTTGGGGTCCACAAACTTGCGCGGCGCCCACGGCTTCAGTTCGTCCGGAAAGCGCTTCCACAGCTCGCACTTGCTCTCGTCCACGTGTGAGTCTGAATCGACGATGTAATAGTCAGGCAACGTCCCACCAACATACTTGCGAGGCATAAAACAGAGTCCTCCTGAATGCGGTTTCTGACGGCCATTATACTCCTAACCCTAGCCGAGACAAACTGGCCCTATCAAATTCCAGTCTCCCTAATCCTCTATCTCTGCCCTCAGCACACGTCTGATGCCAGTTAAGAACTGGGGTTAATTAACAAGAAACGGAATTGTCATTCCGGGCGGCAAACTCGATGTACTCATCGGGACGCAGTTGAGCACCTTTACTTGACTATTCAATCGCGAAATCCCGATGTTAATCGGGTCGAGGAATCTGTTATGACGGTAACCTCGATTGTCATCTCACTGACACGACCCGGGTCTCTTATAGCCTACAGCTGCAATCACACCTATAAACTAGCATCAGCCCGTCCATTATCTCCGTCGATGATACTTCACCACCCGACGCTTTCGGCCGAACTCCCCGGGCTGCACCACATAAACGTCTCCAAGCGAGTCCACCCACGCCCCATGGCAGCTTCGATTGACCTCCGACCCCCACCTCGCCACCCGTTCCACCCTATCCCCATCTATCGACACAACGCTGAACTTTCCGCTGTTATGCTCGGGTATATAGGCTACGTTATTATTGTCCACATGTATGACCGCCGGGCCTATCAGCTCCAGGGGCCATACTGAAATTAGTTCTCCATCCGTGGAAAACACCTGCACCCTGTCATTCTCCCGGTCCGCTACCAGCACCCGATCCTGCCGGTCAATCCAAACCCCGTGTGGCAAGTTAAACTGACCGCGCCCCTTTCCAGGCTGGCCCCAGGACTTAATTAACTTCCCCTCTGCTGTAAATTGATGGACCCGGCTGTTAGCATAGCCGTCAGCCACGAAAATATCGCCCGTCGAAGACACCGCCACACCCGCTGGAAGATGAAAAGGCTTGCCCCCGTGGGTCACCCTTGTGAAGGCGTTGGACGAAAAGTCGTCCTCTGGCACTCCCGTGTCCGAGCGATATCCCTTCACCCCTATCGACATCTGTATCTTGCCGTCCGATGTGAACTTCATTACCTGGCCCTGATCCCTATCCACCAGCCAGACATTGTCCTTGGCATCCAGGTAAACGGCATGCGGCATCCGAAAAATTCCCTCACCCCACGAGTAAAGAAACTTGCCCTCTCGATCAAACACCATCACCGGATGCGGCCCTCTATCGAAAACATATACCCTATCCCGCGAATCCCCGGCTACCGCAGCCGACGTCATACCCCACTCAGCAGGCAGCCGCGCCCACTCTTCATCGACTTCATAAGTAAACTCGCCTTGCCCCACCCTTTTCACCATAACCTCCCTCATCTTTACCGATATGCGGCAATAATACTCAATACATCTGCGTTTTCAGGATGCTAACATTCCATTCATATACTGTCAAAGCCGTGCAATCAGAGTGCAAAATGACAACTCAGGGTTAAGGTCCCATCTACTCAAGTGTCCCCTCTTCTCCTATTGAGAAGGGCCTGCCTTAGTACCCCCGAAGGAAGAAGAAGGGGTTAGGGGATGATGAGGTGATCCTATTATCTCTTCCCCTTCCAGCAGGCTGTACTCAGTCCCGATGCAGTCGGGAAAGGGGGAAAAGGGGATGGTGTCCCAATGCGAACGAGGCCGGCATTTACGTATCACCTGGTACTAAACCCATCCCTAAGACTAGCCCCAAAAAGACCCCATAATCTGGCAAGCAACCAGGGAACCTTTTCAAAAAGCACCGCGTCTTATTCATTGAAGAGGTCACGCAAACCAAACATCCAACCTGGAGGAACCGCCCCAATGAAACCCCTGAAGAAACCTAGGCTGCTCCTTACCTTAATTGCCGCCCTCGGACTTCTCACCCTCACCATCGCTTGTGGCAGCGCCAGCGGCGGCGACAACCAGACCCCTACCGCCAATAACTCGGCCAACGTATCTAACGTAGCCGGTAGCGTTCCCCAGGGCGGTGCCGGTTCCGTCTCCGAGCTCTCCGCAGCACGCAGCTCTTCTTACGTCGACTCCATACCCTACGGAGGCTACGGCAGCCTCCAGGAGGGCATCCACGTCACCGGCGCTGGGACCGTCACCGTCCAGCCCGACTTGGCCATCCTGAACATCGGCGTCAGCGCCACCGCCGACACCGTGAAGGAGGCTATGAACAAGGCCAACACCTCCCTCAACGCCATGCTGGAAGCCCTCAAGAAGCACGGCATCGAATCCAAAGATATCCAGACTACCCACTTCAGCGTCTATCCCAAGTATGATAGTTATGAGACCTATAGCTGCCCCAAGGATGGCCAGCCCGCCATTGCCCCTGACCGCTCCATGCCCTCCGACGCCTGCCACCGCGAGTGGAAGCAGAAGCTCACCGGCTATCAGGTCACAAACCAGCTAACCATCAAGATTCGAGGCGACAAAGAGGTCGGCCCCGTCATCGACGACATGGTCGCAGCCGGCGGCGACGCCGCCCAAGTCCAGGGTATCCACTTCACCGTCGATGACACCAAGGCCCTGGCCGCCAAGGCCCGAGAAGCCGCTGTCAAGGCCGCCATGGAGCAGGCCCAGCAGTTCGCCACGCTCACCGGTGTCGGCCTCGGCAAACTCGTCTACATATCCCAGTCCGGCGGCGAAATTCCCGTCAGTATGGCCTCCAAAGACCTGGCCTTCGCCCCCGGTGCCGAATTCGCTCCCACCCCCATCAAGACCGGCGAGGTGGAGGTCACCGTCACCGTCCAGGCCGTCTTCGCCATCGACTAGCATTCTTCGCTCCTCTCCTCTCTAAAGCCCTCCGCTAAACACCCAAGCGGAGGGCTTTTTGTTGTCTTCAAGGCTTGTATAAACGACCAGCTTTGCATTTGGCCTTGTGCGCTTCCGGCCCTCTCCTCAGGTCCCCCTCTTCTCCTATTGCAAAGGAGAAGAGGGGGATAGGGGGTGATAAGGTGATCTTAATTTTATCTTCCCCTTCCTGAAAGGAAGGGGTTAAGGGATGGTGGCTCCGAATGGAGAGTGGTTCGTTATGAATGCAGACGGCGCGGCTACAAAAGTTGTCCCAGCCATCCCCGCTTGCTACAATCGCCCTTGCCATACCAAAGACGGCTTGATTCCAATCATAGCCTCGCCAAATTGTTCAAATAATTCCATGGACTACATGCAGCGCGCCTTCACCCTTGCCCTAGGCGTACAGGGCACCACCAGCCCCAATCCCGCCGTCGGCGCCGTAATCGTTAAAGACGGCCGCATCCTCGGCCAAGGCGCTACCCAGCTCCCAGGCCAGGCCCACGCCGAAATCGTCGCCCTCCGACAGGCCGGCGACTCCGCCCGCGGCGCTACCCTCTACCTCACTCTGGAACCCCACTGCTTCCAAGGGCGCACCCCGCCCTGCACCCGCGCCATCATCGACGCCGGCATCAAGGAAGTCCACATCGCCGCCCTGGATCCCAACCCCAGGGTCAACGGTCGAGGCAAGTCGGAACTCGAGGCAGCAGGCATAAAAGTTATCCTAGGCGAGTCCTCCCAGGAAATCAGGGAGCTTTACGAGGCCTTCGCCAAACATATACACACCGGCCTACCCTTCGTCATCGCCAAGTTCGCCATGAGCCTGGACGGCAAAACCGCCACCCGCGCTGGCCACTCCCAGTGGGTCACCGGCCCCGACTCCCGCGCCCTGGTCCATGACCTCCGCCGCGCCTCCGACGCTGTCATGGTTGGCGTCAACACCGTCCTCCGCGACAACCCCAGACTCACCGCCCGCGGCGCCCAGGGCCAACCATTGTCCCACCAGCCCCTCCGAGTCATCATCGATTCCAACGCCCGCACTCCGACCAACGCCCTGCTATTGCGCGAGCCAGGCAAGACCCTGGTCGCAGTCACTGACGCCTCTCCGGTTGCTATAAAAACGCTAGAATCCGCTGGCGCCGGGGTTATCAAGCTCCCCCGAGAGGACGGCCTGGTATCCCTCAAACCCCTCCTGCAAGAGCTGGGCCGGCGAAACGTCGTAAGCCTGCTCGTCGAAGGCGGCGGCACCCTCCTCGGCTCCCTTGTCGATCAGGCCCTGGTCGACAAAATTCTCGCCTTTATCGCCCCGGTTATCATCGGCGGCAAGGACGCCCTCTCCCCCGTCGAAGGTCAAGGCATCGACATCATGTCCCATGCCCTGCGGCTAGACCACGTCTCCGTCCAGCAAATCGGTGACGACGTTCTCATCAAAGGCTATCCAAAACCAAGGAGCTAGCGTGTTCACAGGCATTGTCGAAGAAGTCGGCGTCGTCAAGTCTTTCACAGGCTCGCGGTTGACCATAAAAGCTGCCAAAGCCCTGGAAGGCCTCGCCCTTGGCGACAGCGTCTCCATAAACGGCGCCTGCCTTACCGTCGTAACCCTGGACGCCTCCTCCTTCGGCATCGACGCCGTCCCCGAGACCCTCCGCCGCACCAACCTTGGCGAACTCGAGCCCGGCTACCCTGTCAACCTGGAACGCGCCCTGGGCGCGGGAGGCCGCCTCGGCGGGCACATCGTCCAGGGCCATGTTGACGCTCGCGGCAGGCTCCTCTCCATCAAGCCTGAAGGTGGCGCCCGCATCTTCCGGTTCCGCGCCCCCCAGCGCCTCATGCCCTACATCGTTGAAAAGGGCTTCATCGCCATTGATGGCATCAGCCTGACCGTCGTTAAGCGATTTGGTGCATCTTTTACCATCTCTGTGATACCATATACGTTTGTAAACACCAATTTCCAAAGACGAAAAATCGGAGACTCGGTAAACCTGGAAGTGGATATCCTAGCCAAGTACGTGGAGAGCCTCTTAAGCTCTCGTAAATGATCTCTTCAAAATTTATCTCAATGCTAGAAGGATAAGGAATGGCTCTGGCCACCATCGAAGAAGCGCTGCAGGACTTTCAGCAGGGCAAGTTCCTTATCGTCGTTGACGACGCCAAACGCGAGAACGAAGGCGATTTAGTCCTCGCCGCCGATAAGGTCACCCCTGAAGCCATCAACTTCATGACCAAACACGCCCGCGGCCTTCTCTGCGTCCCCATCGCTGGGCAATATCTTGATCGCCTCAACATCCCCATGATGTCCCCCCGCCGCGGTCCTTCCATGCACGGCACCGCCTTCACCATGTCCATCGACTACACCAAAGGTACTACCACCGGCATCTCCGCCTACGACCGCGCCGCTACCATCAAGGCCGCCCTGGACCCAGCCTCCACCCCGGACGAGTTCGCCCAGCCCGGCCACACCTTCCCCCTTCGCTATCGAGACGGCGGCGTCCTGGTCCGCGCCGGCCATACCGAGGCTAGCGTGGATCTCGCCGTTCTGGCGGGCTTCAGCCCGGCCGCCGCTATCTGTGAAATCCTCTCCGAAGACGGCACCATGGCCCTTATGCCGGAGCTGGAAAAATTTTCCCTCGACCACGATATCAAGATCATCTCCATCGCCCAGCTCATCGCCTACCGCCGCTCCCAGGAGAAGCTGGTCGAAAAAGTCTGCGACGCCCGGCTTCCCACCAAGTATGGCAACTTCAAAGTCGTCGGCCACACTAGCCGCTACGACCCCGCCCAGCACGTCGCCCTGGTCATGGGCCGCTGGCAGCCCGATGAACCCGTCCTCGTCCGTGTCCACAGCGAGTGCCTTACCGGCGACATCTTCGGCAGCACCCGTTGCGACTGCGGCCAGCAGGTGGAACAAGCCCTCAAAGCCATCGCCGCTGAGGGCAAAGGCGTCTTCCTCTACATGCGGCAGGAGGGACGCGGCATCGGCCTCCACAACAAAATCAAGGCCTACCACCTCCAGGACAACGGCCTAGATACCGTCGAAGCCAACGAAAAACTCGGCTTTGAGCCTGACCTCCGCACCTACGGCATCGGCGCCCAGATCCTATCCGACCTGGGCGTCCGCAAAATGCGCCTCCTCACCAACAACCCCCAGAAAATCGTCGGCATCAGCGGCTGGGGCCTCAGTGTCGTTGAGCGAGTCCCCATGGTCGTCAACCGCACCCGCGAAAACGAGCGATACCTAAAGACAAAACAAAAGAAAATGGGCCACTTCCTAAACCTCCAGTAGACCCTTCCCTTTGTGGTGGATGTTGGGTGTGACAGCACGTCATTTCGACCGCAGCCGAGAAATCTCAACGCTACGTCCGCCGCCATTACCTCTCATCTCACCAACAATGACTATTCTGGCCCCTTTCCTTCCCGTCTGGTTCTCCCCCTTCGGCTTGGAAGAGCTCCGCTGCCTTTAAGCATATATCGCGGAGTCCGATACAATCGGACCGTCCTGAGCCTGGCCGAAGGAGGGGGTTGTGGTATTTCTTTTTACTTTCCCTCTTCTCCCGTAGTCGGGAGAAGAGGGATCAAGGGTGATAAGGGCGACCCGCTTAAAGTTAAAGCTGGTTTTCCCAGGCTAGATTGACGCCTGGCCCGCATCCCCCACGGTGGATAGAAGGTAAGCCTTCAAAAACTCATCCAGCTCCCCATCCAGCACTCCCTCCGCGCCGGAAGTCTCATAACCCGTCCGATGGTCCTTCACCAACTTGTACGGGTGCAGCACGTAGCTCCGAATCTGGTTCCCCCATTCCGCAGAAACCCTCTGCCCCTTAAGCTGCGCCATCTCCTTCGCCCGCTCCTCCATACGAAGCTGCAACAGTTTCGCCCGCAGGATGGTCATCGCGTACTCCCGGTTCTGGTGCTGCGACCGCTCCGTCTGGCACGACACCACAATCCCCGTCGGTATGTGCGTCAGCCGCACCGCCGACGCCACCTTCTGCACGTTCTGCCCCCCCGGCCCGCTGGAGCGGAAAAAGTCCATCTTCAAGTCCTCAGGCCTGATAACTATGTCCGTGTCTTTCCCCTCCTCCGCCATCGGCAGCGCCTCCACGTACGCAAAGGATGTATGCCGTAGGTTGTCGTTATTGAACGGTGACAGCCGCACCAGCCGGTGAACCCCCTTCTCCGCCTTCAGGTACCCGTAGGCCGACGGCCCCTCCACCTCCACCGTGGCGCTCTTTATCCCAGCCTCTTCGCCGTACGACATGTCCAGCACCTGCGTCTTGTACCCCCGGCGCTCCGCCCAGCGAAGGTACATCCGCAGCAGCATGTCGCTCCAGTCCTGCGAGTCCACCCCCCCTGCCCCGGCCTGTATGGTAATAATCGACGGCCTGCCGTCGTAGGGTCCCGAAAGTGTTACCTCGACCTCTTTGCTGCCGACAGTCCTGACGTACTCCCGCGCCTCTTTGGAAAGCTGCTGCTCCAACGACTCGTCCCCCTCCGACTCCGCCATCTCCATCAGCTCCAGCAGCGACGCCCCCCGCCTCTCCAACTCCCGCCAGGTGGACACCGTCTCTTTCAGACGTGTCAGCCGCTTCATACACTCCTGGGCCCGTCGGGGGTCATTCCAGAAGTCCGGCTCCGCGGACTCCTTCTCGATTTTTCCTATCTCACCCTCTTTGTTAGCGATGTCAAAGACGGCCCACTATCTGTTGTATCTTCTGGGCTGTCTCCTGGATTTGTTGCTTCAACTCTTGCATCTATATTCCTTATTCCTTTATACCAGTAATTGCTATGAAAGTAGGTTAAGCGCGCCATAATTGACTCCCCTCAGGTCTCTTCCCCCTTGAGGTCGAATCCTATAGCCATATCAACCTGAGATCCCGATGCCAATCGGGAGGGAAGACTAAGATGAGGGGTCGGGGTTCTGGCAGAGGGGTGTCCCCTCATTGATCATATTATGTCCTATCTATATTAACGCCTCTATATTAATGCCGCCTTCAGTGTACCCGACGCCGCCTTGTGCGCCAGCCGCGTCGGCTCCGGCATCCGATATCCCCGGCAGCTCTCCATTACCCATTGTATCGATGACTCCAAATCTACCCTATGCCCCGCTGACACAATCATCGGCGACACGCCTGCCCGCGTCCGCAGCGCCACACCCACCACCTCACTTCGATGTATTAGCGGACTTGTTGCTCCCACCTCTACGTCCAAATCCCCATACCTCCCGCATAACACCGACTTCGCGCACCCAATAGTCGGCAAGCTTGTCATAAGCCCCAGGTGACACGCAATCCCTAGCCTCCTAGGGTGCGCGTAACCCTGTCCGTCCACCATCATCAAGTCCGGCTGAACGCTCAGGGCCTCCAGCGCCTTGGCCAGCACCGGCACCTCCCTAAACGACAGAAATCCCGGCACGTATGCCATCCCCGGCTCCGCCCTCGCCACTCTCACCTCCATCACCTCCATGCTCGGGTACGACAGCGCCACCACCGCTCCTAGCGCCATACCCTCATCCCTCACCCCAGATATGTCCACGCCAGCCACGCAGCGCACCTTCTCCACCACCCCATTTGTAAATAACACCTCCGACGCCAAACGCCTCTGGATAGCTTCCGCCTCCTCCAGCGTCACTGACCAGGGATGTAACTGTTTCAGCCTCACCTGCTAATTATATCAAGCTTGGACGGGAGACCATCCGCTTTTCTGAGTGAACTAAAGAAATCTCAGCAATCCATTACTTGCCACGCCCCATTTATTACTACTCACCCTGAGCTTGTCTAAGCCTGCCCTGAGCCTGGTCGAAGGGGGCGAGGATACTTTAGCTCCAGTCCGATCTCTACCCCCAATCAGTACCACTTCGCCTTATCCACCACATTCCTCAGCCGCTCACCCTTGAGGAACCTACCCGCGTTGTCCAGAAGCACCTGAAACCTCCGCTCCGGTATGTTCTCCGCATCCCTCACAGCTACGTGAGGCGTCATCAGAACATTAGGCAAGCCCCACAGCTTGTGGCTTGATGGCAGCGGCTCCTCTTCAAACACATCCAACCCGCAGCCCGCAATGTCCCCCCTCTCGATGGCCTCCGCCAGGTCGTCTATCCTGCAGACCTTCCCACGGCCAACGTTGATAAAGTAGGCCGTCCTCTTCATCAACCTAAAACGCCGCGCGTTAAACAATCCTTCCGTCTCCGGCGTATGGGGCAGCGTGGAAATCACGAAATCGGCCTGAGGCAAAACTTTGTCGAGTTCGTCCGGCGCATGAAACTCGACATACGACAGCTTGTATTCCCGTCTCGGATCGACGCCGATAATCCTCATCCCCAGTTCTTTGCACAACCTGGCCGTCTCATGCCCAATCCCGCCCACGCCGATTATCAGCGCCGTCGCCTCGCCCAGATAAACGTACCGAGTTTTTCGCGCGCCCTCATCCCACACTCGCTTCCTCTGGGCATCCATGTACCAGGGCAGCCCTCGAGACAAGGCCAGCAAGAACATCAAAATATGGTGTGATATGTGGTCGTTGTAGATGCCGCGTGGGTTCGTGATGGTTACAGGATGCTCGATCAGAGCCTTGTAATAGTATCCCGGTGAAGGCCCTGCCGCCGCGCTGTGGAGCCATCGAAGCTTCTTAGCCCCTGCCAGCGCCGCTGGCGGTACCCACCCATACGCCGCGTCCGCATCCCTCATCACCTCGATAGCCTCCCGGTCCGTTCCTGGTGAGACGACCTCATATTCCGAAAATGTATCGCTCAAACGCGCGGCGAACTGCCGCTGCAAATCATTCTGTGGCGGCATAAACACAAACTTGGGCATGTCTTCCTCCTTTGCTCTCAACCTACTCTTATCGAATACCTCCCCAAAAGCCTTAGTCCATCGCTGCCCTTGGTGTATAGTACCCATCGATATATGACTGCGAGCCCCCGTCGTCTTGGATGATATCACCCTCCTGACCGCCATCGCCCTCATCGCCCTGGGCCTCGGCGCGGGCGCCTATGGCTCCCTCATCGGCGCTGGCGGCGGCTTCATCATCGCCCCCCTCCTTATTCTCGCCTTCGGCATCGACCATCGACTAGCCGTCGGCAGCGCCCTCGTCACCGTGGCCCTCTCCTCCATTTCCGCCTCCATCACCTTCCTCAGACTGCATTATGTCGACCTGCGCTCCGCCTGGCTCTTCAGCCTCTCCGCCATCCCCGGCACCATCGTAGGCGTCATCGGCCTTCGATATATCCCCGGCCATATCTTTGAGATTATCTACGGCTTCCTTCTCCTAGCCCTCTGCGCCTACATCATCTACACTCAGCGCAGCGACGCCTCCAGCAAGCCCCTCCCTCTCCAGCAGTCCAACCTTCTAACCCACAACGACTTCTGGCATCATACCCACACCGTCACCACCTCTGACCGCGGGAAGTTCCAATACACCTACAATGAGCCGGCCGCCGTGGGCCTCAACGGCCTCATAGGATTCATGTCCGGCTTCCTTGGCAACGGCGGCGGCCCCTTCCGTACTCCTGCCCTGGTCTATCTCTTCCACTTTCCAGTCCTCATCGCCGTGGGCACCTCCCTCGTCTCCCAGGTTGTCGGCACAGCCATCGGCAGCGGCGTTCACGTCATCGAAGGCAATGTTGACTATCCCGTGGCACTCCTTACCGGCACAGGCGTCGTCCTGGGCGCTCAGGCCGGCGTCCGAATCGCCCGCATTATGCAGGCCCAATGGCTCCTGCGATTTCTCGCCCTCGCCATAGCCGCCATCGGCATCCAGCTCTTGCTGTCTGGTTTCGATGTAATATAAATCATGGCCCTCACCTTCCGGCTAGACACCGCCTCCACCCCGGGTCCGCCACAAACTAATCATTCAATCGGCGGAAGCCGATCCATCGGCTCCCCCCGCGCCGGCCTCCTCTCCACTCCCCACGGCGACGTCCCAACTCCTGCCTTTATGCCCGTCGCCACACAGGGCACCGTCAAGACTCTCTCCTCCCACGATGTCCGAGACCTCGGCGCAAACATCCTCCTCAGCAACACCTACCACCTCTACCTACGCCCCGGCATCGACCTCATCGAAAGCCTTGGCGGCCTCCACTCCTTCATGGGCTGGGATGGTCCCATCCTAACCGACAGCGGCGGCTACCAGGCCTTCAGCCTTGGCGCCCTCATCAAGCTCACCGATGAAGGCGTCGCCTTCCGCTCCCACATCGATGGCTCCCGCCACCTCTTCACCCCCGAAAAGACCATCGAGTATCAGCAGCGCCTCGGCGTCGATATCATGATGTGCCTCGACCAGCTCGTCCCCGCCAACTCCGATGAATCCGCCCTCCGCGACGCCATGGACCGCACCCACCGCTGGGCCGCTCGATGCCGCCAGGCCTGGAGCAGCCCCAACCAGGCCCTCTTCGGTATCGTCCAGGGCGGCGTCTCCCCCACTCTCCGCGAAGCCTCCGCCCAATTCATCACCGGCCTGGACTTCCCAGGCTGCGCCGTCGGCGGCCTGGCCGTCGGAGAAAATAAAGCCCAGATGTACGAGACCGTAGCTCTAATGGACAATCTTCTACCCAAAGACCGACCCCGTTACCTCATGGGCGTCGGCTCGCCCGAAGACCTGGTGGAATGCGTCGCCCGAGGCATGGACCTCTTCGACTGCGCCCTTCCCACCCGCGTCGCCCGCAACGGCGCCCTCTTCATCCCCACTGGCCGCGTCGACATCACCTCCGCCCGCTTCCAGTCCATAAACAACCCACTAATGGAGGGTTGCGACTGCTTTGCCTGCTGCAACTTCCCGGCCGCCTACCTCCACCACCTCTTCAAAGCCAAAGAGATTCTGGGCCTCCGGCTCGCCACCATCCACAATCTGCGCTTCGTCCTCCGCCTCATGGCCCAAATGCGCTCCCACATCCTCGATGGCACCTTTAACGCCTTCGCCCGCGACTTCCTCGCCCGCTACAAACCCACCAATGAGGCCGTCCGAATGGCCCAAAAAGTGCGCTGGCTCTCCCGCCGCCATGAGGACTAAAGCGGCTCCCGCCAACGCGCGTAATCAGCCTTCAAGGTCCGCCTAATGGATATCGAACAGAATGTGGAATCATGATACGTGTCAATTTCATAGGATTAGGGGCCCTTCAGGTACCCCCTCTTCTCCTATTGCAAAGGAGAAGAGGGGGATAGGGGGTGATGAGGTGATCTTATTTTTCTTTCCCTCTTCTCCCGACTACGGAAGAAGAGGGACTAAGGGTGATGAGGGTGCCCGCTTAAAAACAACCCTGGCTTTTTGCACAAACACAACCGCCCAAAAACAAAATCGCTCGCCCTATTATTTTCTCAGGCGAGCGACTTATTGCTTTCGTCTAATGGAGAGACCCTATCCCCCGGCCACCGCCGGCACAATGCTCACCTCATCCCCCGCCTTCGTCGCAGTCTTCAGTCCCTTCAAGAACCGCACGTCCTCGCCGTTGAGATAAATATTCACAAAGTACCTTAGCTCCCCGCCTTCATCCACCAGCCGCTCCTTGAACCCCGGGTAGCTCGTTTCCAGATGCTCAATCATCTCTGACACCGTCGTCACCGACACGTCCAGCTTATCCTGCCCCTTAGTCAGCCTTCGCAGCGGTGTTGGTATTCGGACCATGACTCCCATTATCAGACGCCTCCTTGCTTCCAGAACCAATTCAAGGTTAACCTTCCACCACGTCGCCCGCAACCGGGTCCACTCGCACGCCCTGGGCCTTCACCCACTGCAGGCCGTGACTTATATCCTCCTGGTCCCCCTCCAGCTCCAGCACCACCCATCCCATGTCATCCCGCACGTCCGCCCGGCGAATATTCGTGACCACGTTAAACTGCCTGCCCAACTCAAATATTACCGGCTTGGTCACCAGCGCCTTCTCGTACGTGAACTTCACCCTCTGCTTCGACATATCCGGCCTACCGCCCCGCCGCCGTCGCGCCGTGCAGCGCCGCCTCGAACTCTTTCATCGTCGGCTTGATGCTCAAGGGACGGACCACGTCCTTGACGACTTCCTGGGTCTTGAGACCGTTGCCCGTTATATACGCCACTACTACGTCCTCGCGACGGAAGGCGCCCTTCTTCGCCAGCGCCTTTAACGACGATACTACCACACCGCCCGCCGTTTCGGTGAAGATACCCTCCGTCTCCGCCAAAAGCCTCATACCCTCCTCTACTTCCTCCTCCCGAATGGCATGCGCGCCGCCTTTGGACTGCTTCATGGTGCGAATGGCATATACCCCGTCCGCCGGATTGCCGATGGCCAGCGACTTGGCGATTGAATTGGGCCGCACAGGCTTCACAATCTCCTCCCCTGCCAGGAACGTGTCCACCACTGGCGAACATCCCCGCGCCTGCGCCGCGTACATCCTGGTATGCACCGGCCCCTTCACCAGCCCCACCGTCACCAGCTCGTTGAACCCTCGATATATCTTCGTCAGCAGCGCCCCTGACGCCACCGGCACCACCGCGTGGTCGGGGAAACGCCATCCCAACTGCTCCGCCACCTCCAGCCCCAGGGTCTTGCTCCCCTCGGCATAGAAGGGCCGCATATTTACATTCACAAACGCCCACCGGTAAGAGTCGGCAATCTCGCTGCACAGCCGGTTTACATCGTCATAATTGCCCTGCACTGCCATCACCGTCGGCCCGTAAATGGCTGCCCCAATAACCTTCCCCACCTCCAGGTCCGCCGGTATAAACACCACCGCCTTCATCCCCGCCCACGCGGCGTGGGCCGCCACCGAACACGCCAGGTTCCCCGTAGACGCGCAGCTCAGCGTGTCGAATT
This sequence comes from SAR202 cluster bacterium, assembly GCA_016872285.1. Taxonomy (NCBI): domain Bacteria; kingdom Bacillati; phylum Chloroflexota; class Dehalococcoidia; species SAR202 cluster bacterium. Next base: position 141,266 of record VGZZ01000001.1, read on the forward strand.
CAAACTCCAGCGCCTTCGTCGCCGCCACCGACACCACCCTGTCTTTGAACGAGTAGGACGGGTTGACGCTGTCGTTCTTGATATAAAGGTTGTCCAGCCCCAGCATCCGTCCTAAGTTCTTGGACTTTATCAGAGGCGTGAAGCCGGCATGAATATCCACGGCGTTGGCCGCATCCACTGGCAGAAAGTCCTGGTACCGCCATATGGTCAGCGGCCCCTCCGCAATGCGCTTCCGGCTCGTCGCCTTGGCTATCGACTTGTAGTCGTACACCACTTCCAGAGGGCCAAAGCAGAAGTCGCAGACGTTCACCGGCTCCACCGGATAGTCGCGACCGCATTCCCTGCATCTCAGACCGGTAACAAAGGACACCTGCCTAAGCCTCCGTGGATTAAAAACAGGGCCGTCTATGCCGAGCAGCCCTTCCGCAAATGTTAACAAAGGCCTCCTGTACTGTCAACGTAAACGGCCTCCATTGCATCCCCGCACAAGTCCCTAGCTAAGATAGCTAAAATCTCAATCTAATTATGTAAAACCGTTCCGCCTCTACCGCCATATTATCTTTACAAACCGCATTTGCATAGCCACGCAGGAGGCTGAGGACCAACGGGTTTCCTCCTTGGCCCTGCCTCTCCTCCTGCAGCTACCTCCCCCCAAAGCGCCCCCGGCCTGGGAGAAAGGCCGGGGGCCTTTTATTTTCCTCCCCAAATAAAAAGCCCCCCGATTTGTCGGGGGGCTTTTTCATGGTTGCTAGCGATCCCAAAGACAAACTTATTCCTTGCTCTCAAGAACCTTGCCCTCGTTAGGCACGTTCACCTTAAGCTGTTTCGCTTTCTTGGACTCCATCTTCGGAAAGGACAGCTTCAGCACGCCGTTCTCGTAGGTCGTCTTAGCCCTTTCCGTGTCCACGGTATCCGGCAGCCTCAAGGATCGATAGAAGGACCCGAACCGGCGCTCCCTCATCAGGTAATCGCCCTCCTTGCCCTCCTTCTCCTCCTTAGTCTCAGCGCGAATGGTCAGGACGTTGTTCTCCACCATCACGTTGATGTTCTCCGGCTTCACGCCGGGGACGGAAGCATGGATTACAATGTTATCCCCTTCCTCCATCACGTCCAGCGGCAGCGCCCACGCCTCGTTCCCACCATCCGACGTGAAACCTCGCCATAAACGGTTCATATTCTCTTCCATCCGGCGAAGTTCTGTGAACGGGTCCCATCGCATAAGAGTCATGACACACCTCCACTCCAAAAGGTTTCTTTGTTTTTATTCCAGGACTACTTGCTGGTATTGACCATTCTAAGAATAAAATTCTAGAAACTTAAGCCTCTTTAGTCAAGTATCTTATAGCAAGCAGCAAGCAATGCTAATAGACTAAGCCAAGTTATACTTGATTAATTATTGTAAAGTTTTATATAATGTAGCCCTTAGGGTTTGGAGTCCTAATGGCTAACTATTATCAAATATTGGGCGTTGATTCCAAGGCTTCGGACCCAGACATCCGCAAGGCCTATCGCAAGCTCGCCCGCAAGTACCACCCCGACGTCAACCCCAACGACAAGGCTGCGGAAGCCCGCTTCAAGCAGATCAACGAAGCCTATGAGGTCCTCTCCGACCCCGAAAATCGCCGCAAGTATGATCAGTACGGCGACAACTGGAAGCACGCCGACCGTATGGACCAGGCCCGCCAGGCCGGCTACCAGCGCTCCCGCCCCGGCGCCGGACCTGAAGGCTTCACCTATACCTGGACCACCCAGGGCCCCGGCAGCCAGCGCTCTCCCGGCGCTAATTTCGGCGATATTTTCGAGGAGTTCTTCGGCAAACAAGGCAGGACCCCTGCCGCAGCCGAGCCTATCGAAGTCCCCGCCGAAATCTCCCTTGATGAGGCCGCCCAGGGCGCCACCCGTCACATTCAGGTCCCCACCGATGGCTCTACCCGCCAGCAGCGCCTCGAGGTGAAAATACCCCCCGGCGTCGATACCGGCTCCCGGGTCCGCATCGCCTCCGGCGATGGCCGCCGCCAGGACATATATCTAGTCATCAACGTTGTGTCTCACCCCAGGTTTCAGCGTGAAGGCTCAGACCTCCGCACAGAAATCGAGGTCCCCATGACCGACGCCGTCTTGGGCAGCGAGGTCACCGTTCCTACCCTCACCGGCAGGGTTGCCCTGAAAATCCCGCCCGAGACCCAGAACGGCCAGGTCTTCCGCCTGGGAGGCCAGGGTATGCCCCGCCTTAACAACCCCACCCAAAAAGGCGACCTCTTAGCCAGGGTGAAAGTGCTCCTCCCCAAAAGCCTCAGCCAGGAGGAACGCCAGCTTTTCCAAAAGCTTAAGGAACTACGTTCAGTGAAGAGGTAGCCCCGTGATAGAAAATATGGATAGCAACCTCAACGACATCGAACTCGATATTAGCTTGGAGCCTTGCTACGTCATAAGCGTGGCAGCGCGAATGGTCGGCCTCCACGCCCAGACCCTCCGTTACTACGAGCGCGCCGGCCTCTTAACTCCCTCCCGCTCCACTGGCCGCCAGCGACTCTACTCCGCCACCGACGTGGAACGCCTCAAGCGCATCCGCACCCTCACCGAGGAGATGGGCCTGAACCTCGCCGGCGTAGAAGTCGCCCTTCGCCTCATGGACCGGGTCAACGAAATGCAGCAGGAAATGTCCAGGCTCCTAGAAGAAGTAGCGCACCTCCGCCATCTCTCAACCGATGGCGACGAGGACAAATCTTAAATCTGGCGTCACATCGTGGAAGGGAAAATTTTGTGGAGAAACTCGACATTTGCAAGGAAGGCAGGGATGTCCCGTCTGGTTCCCCTTCTTCTCCTTTTGAAAAGGAGAAGAAGGGGCTAGAGCCTGTCCTGAGCTTGCCGAAGGAGGATGATGAGGTGATCCTATTTTTCTTCCCCTTCCAGCAGGAAGGGAATTAAGGGGATGGTATCTCGAATGAATACAGGGCTGGCATCTTAGGCTAACCCTCAGGAGGATTAATAGAATGGTTCTAAGACCAGAACAATTTACTGAAGCCGCCCGGGACGCCCTCGGAGCCTCCCAGGAGCTTATGGTTCGTTACCGCCACAACCAGTGGGACGTGGAGCACGTCCTTCTCGCCCTTCTCCAGCAAGACAAAGGCCTAGCCAGCGACATACTGCGCCAGATGGGCGTGGACGCCGGCTCCCTGAGATCCCAAATGGAACGCGTTCTCGACCAGGCCCCCAAGCTGGCATCCCCGTCCACCCAGATCTACAGCACGCCTCGCCTCGCACGCCTCATGGAAAACGCCAAGGCCGAAGCAGACCGCCTCAAGGACGAGTTTGTCGGCGTTGAGCATCTCCTGGTCGCCGCCGCTATGGAAGACCAGGGTCCCGCCGCCTCCATCCTCAAGGCCCGTGGCATCACCACCGAAAAGCTCTACCAGGCCCTGGCCCAGGTCCGCGGCAGCCACCGCGTCACCGACCCCCGCGCCGAGAGCCGGTATCGTTCCCTCGAAAAGTACAGCGTCGACCTCACCGGGCTCGCCCGTCAGGGCAAGCTGGACCCCGTCGTTGGCCGTGAGGAGGAGATCCGGCGCGTTATGCAGACCCTCACCCGCCGCAAGAAAAACAACCCCGTCATCATCGGCGAGGCCGGCGTCGGCAAGACCGCCATCGCCGAAGGTCTGGCCCAGCGCATCGTTGCCGAGGACGTCCCTGATGCCCTCAAAGGCAGGCGCGTTATGGCCCTGGACATGGGTGCCCTCGTCGCCGGCAGCAAGTTCCGCGGCGAATTCGAGGAGCGCCTCAAGGCTGTCATCGACGAGGTCAAAGTCTCCCAGGGTGAAGTCATTCTCTTCATAGACGAGATTCATACCATGGTCGGCGCCGGCGGCGCCGAAGGCGCCATCGACGCCAGCAACCTCCTCAAACCCGCTCTCGCCCGTGGCGAGCTCCAGTGCATAGGCGCTACCACCCTGGACGAGTACCGGAAGCACATCGAAAAAGATGCCGCCCTGGAGCGCCGCTTCCAGCCCGTGTTCCTGGACGAGCCCTCCGTGGATGACACCATTCAGATCCTCCGCGCCCTGCGGCCTAAATACGAAGCCCATCACAAGGTCAAAATCGACGACTCCGCCCTGGAGGCCGCCGCCCGCCTCAGTCAGCGTTACATCACCGAGCGTCATCTCCCCGACAAGGCCATTGACCTCCTGGACGAGGCCGCCGCCAAGCTGCGCCTGGACGCCGAAAGCCTTCCCTCCCATCTCCAGGAAAAGGAGCGCAGCCTTCAGGACCTCCGGAACCAGGAAGAGGCCGCCTCCCAGCGCGGCGATTATGAGTCCTCCGCTAAGTACCGCACCGAGCGTGTCCGCCTGGAAGGGACTTTTAATAAGGAGCGCGAGGCCTGGTTCAAGGACAAGAAGACAGACATGGTCGTGGACGCTCAGGACATCGCCCGGCTAATCCATAGCTGGACCGGCATTCAGGTCGCCCAGTTGCTGGAGACCGAGAAGGATAAGCTGCTTAACATGGAAGAGCGCCTTCACGCCCGCATCGTCGGCCAGGAAGACGCCGTCCGCGCCATCTCTGAAGCTATCCGACGCGCCCGCTCCGGCCTCAAAGACCCCAAGCGGCCTATCGGCAGCTTCATCTTCCTCGGCCCCACCGGCGTCGGCAAGACCGAATTGGCCCGCGCCCTCGCCCAGTACCTCTTCGACGACGACGAAGCTATGGTGCGCCTCGACATGTCCGAGTACATGGAGAAGCATACCGTCTCCCGCCTCATCGGCGCGCCTCCCGGCTACGTCGGCTACGACGAGGGCGGCCAGCTTACCGAGACTGTCCGCCGCCGCCCCTTCCGCGTCATCCTTTTCGACGAAATCGAAAAGGCCCACCCGGACGTCTTCAACATCCTGCTGCAGATTCTTGAGGATGGCCGCCTCACCGACGGTCAGGGCAGGACAGTAGACTTTCGCAACACTGTCATTATCATGACCAGCAACCTCGGCACCCAGGCCATCGCCCACCAGCCCGTCGGCTTCAAGCTGGACGGCAGGGCCCGCTCCATCATGGACGAAGAGCGCCTCCGCGCCTCCATCCGGGACGCCCTCCAACGGCAGTTCCGCCCTGAGTTCCTCAACCGTATAGATGAGATCATCATCTTCAACCCCCTCACCCAGGAGCAGATCAAACAAATCGTTAAGCTCCTGGCTAAAGAGGTTCAGGAGCGGCTGTCCGAGCAGAAGATCACCTTCGAGCTGACCAGCGCCGCCGAAGACTGGCTCGTCAAAGAAGGCTACGACCCCGTCTACGGCGCCCGCCCCCTGCGCCGTGCCCTCCAGCGCCACGTGGAAAACCCCCTGGCCCGCCAGCTCCTCGCCGGCGAGATCTCGGAAGGCAACCACGTCGTCGTCGACGTCAAGGACGGCAACCTCACCTTCACCAAAGCCGCCGCTCCCGTCCCTGCTTCCGCCGCCAGTTAGCCTCCCACAAGGCATACCTAGTAAAGGGCTCGGCCCAGGCCGAGCCCTTTACTTTCTCTTCCTCTTCCAGCAGACATGTGATGCTCATTAAAGGAAGTTCCAAGCCTTCTTTTTCTTCTATGATGGCCTTGTTTATAGGAAGCTAGGAGCCTTTTGCACAGGCGGGGATAGGAGTCTCCTCAGGTCCTCCCCCTTCGGTCCGGAAGAGCCTGTCCCGAGTATCCCCCGAGGGACTAAGGGTGATGAGGGTACCCCGCTTATGACCGGGACTGTATTATCAATCACACACCAACGTGAAGGGGCCAGGGGATGGTATACCATACTGCGTCAAACCTAACCTCTATCAAGTACAAGCCGTCATGATTCCGTTACCCTGAACACTCTGGTTGCCAGGATTGTACCTGTGCTATCCTTAAAATACGCAAACACTCCACAAACTTCCTTTGCCTGGTGTCTAACACCTCCCTTTCCCAAATATCGCCCCCGCGCCTCCCTCAGAGCGCGACGCCAAGGCCGGAAGCATAGTGGAGGGACGGCTGTACATTGATAGTCCGCACAATTAACGTCATCGCCTTCGCACTCCTGGGCTGGCGTATTGGCCTGCTCACGCCCTGGGTTTCCGACAGCGTTGACGGCTACCTCCCCTGGGGCCTCACCTTCACCCTCGGCGGCGGCGCCCTCGGCGGTCTCTTCGGCCCCTTCCTCACATTGCTCCTCCTCCGCAAGGCCCTGGAAGAGACCGGCAAGATACCCTCTTCCGCCATCATATCAGGCGCTGTTGGCCTCATCGCCGGCCTCGCCATCGCCGCTCTGGCCTCTATTCCCCTCTTCCAAATCGATGGCTGGCTTAGCTGGGTCCTCCCCCTCTCTCTCAGCGGCGTCCTCGGCGCCATAGGCCTTGCCCTGGGCCTCCAGCGCGAGCGTGAGTTTCGAGGCCTCGCCCCCGCCCCCAGTACTAAAGCCGGGGCTCCTCCTCTTTCCAGCAGGGCCAACGGACGGATCCTCGTCGACACCAGCGCCATCATCGACGGCCGCGTCGCCGATGTCACCAAGACCGGCTTCATCCGCGGCACTCTCGTCATCCCTAGATTTGTCCTCGATGAGCTTCGCCACATCGCCGACTCCAACGACCCTCTCCGCCGCACCCGAGGCCGCCGCGGCCTGGAAGTCCTCTCCCGTCTCAGTCGCGAGGGCGAGCTTCCCATCCAGGTCCTCGAGACCAAAGACATTAATGGCGCTGAGGTGGATTCCGAGCTTGTACACCTCGCCAAAAAGCTCAAAGCCCACATCCTCACCACAGATTTCAACCTGAACCGTGTCGCCGAGCTCCAGGGCATAAGCGTCCTCAACGTCAATGAACTCGCCAACGCCCTCAAACCCGTGGTCCTCCCCGGCGAGGAGCTGAGCATCAACATCGTTCAAGAAGGAAAAGAGCCCGGCCAGGGCGTCGCATTCCTGGACGACGGCACCATGGTAGTCGTTGAAGGCGGGCGTCGCTTTATCAATACCGTCCAGCAGGTGGCCGTCACCCGCGTCCTTCAGACCGCCGCCGGCCGCATCATCTTCGCCCAACCCCGCAGCGGATATTAGTGTCACGTCATTTCGAGCGTAGTCGAGAAATCTCAACGTGCCGAACGCCACTATTACACCTCATTTCAGTTGCCAGTACCCCTTAAATTCATGTAGGGGCGATATCGCTCCACCATCGCGATTCTTCATACAATGTGGAGGCTCAATTTATCGGCCCTCGCCCTTCCACCTATTTGCGTCCATTAAGCCCGTGTGTTAGGAGGCTCCTGCTAAATGGACGCATCTCCCGCCCCCTCACGCAGCGTCGCCGCAGTCATCGTCGCCGCGGGCGAAAGTCGCCGCATGGCTGGCATAGACAAAATCTTCTCCTCCCTCAACGGCAAGCCCCTTATCGCTCATTCCCTGGAGGTCTTCTCCGCCTTTCCCGCCGTCGACCAAATAGTCCTGGTTCTCTCTCCTCAACGCCTCGCGGAAGCTGAAAAACTCCTCTTTCGTAACCAATATTCAAAACTCAAGGCCCTCTGCCCCGGCGGCGCACGGCGCCAGGACTCCGTCCTCGCCGGCCTCCAGCGCCTCGCCCCCTGCCAGTGGGTCATGGTCCACGACGGCGCCCGCCCCAACATAGACACCGCCCTCCTCCAGCGCGGCCTTGACGCCGCCGCCGAAACCGGTGCTGCCATCGCCGCCGTCTCCGCCAAGGACACCATCAAGCTGGTCGAAAAGGACGGGCTAGTCAAAGAAACGCCTCCACGAGAAAAACTCTATCAGGTGCAGACCCCCCAGGTTTTTCGCTATCCTCTCATCATGCAAGCCCACCAGCAATGCAAAAACGACTTCACTGACGACGGCGCCATGGTCGAAGCCCTAGGCCACCCCGTAAAAGTCTTCATGGGCTCCTACGCTAACCTCAAAGTCACCACCCCGGAAGACCTCCTGATACTGGAAGCCCTCATGCGAAAGTCCCGTTCTAAAGGTAGCTAATGCTAGCCAGCCAAACGAGTTTAGTGACCATGAACGCATACGATACCAACCCCCTTTTTCCTTTCTCCTCCTTGATGGGGGAGAATAGAAGAGAGGGTGAAACACTAGCTCTACGCTCCGTCCGCCAGGCTAGGCCACTCCTAACCCCGCGGAACGTTCTCTTCCTCTCCTCACCTTCCCCCCAAACCTTAGGACCACTCGTCGAAGGCCCCCGCTAATGACCCTCCGCGTAGGCTCAGGCCTCGACGCCCACCCCCTGGTCGCAGGGCGACGCCTCGTCCTCGGCGGCGTCCCCATCCCCCACGAAAAAGGCATCCAGGGCCACAGTGACGGCGACGTCGCCGTCCACGCCATCATGGACGCCCTCCTGGGCGCCGCCGGCCTCGGCGACAAGGGCAAGCACTTCCCCTCCACAGACCCCACACTAAAGGGCATATCCAGCCTCATCCTCCTCCAGCGCGTCGGCGCCCTCGTCCGGGAGCGAGGTTGGCGCATCGTGAACGTGGATGCTACAATACTCGCCCAGCGGCCGCGTCTGAGTCCCTTCGTGGAGCAGATGCGAAAAAACGTCTCCCGAACGCTCAGCGTCGGCCCTGAAATTATCAGCATCAAAGCTACTACAACCGATAATCTGGGCTTTACGGGTCGAGGGGAAGGTATCGCCGCCCACGCCGTAGCCCTCATCGAGACCGTTTAATGAAACTCTACAACACCATGTCCGGCAAAGAAGAGGACATTGCGCCTGCAAAACGCCAGGTAAAGATGCCCGTGAATATGTATGTATGCGGCGTCACGCCCTACGCCCCTTGCCACATCGGCCACGCTATGAGTTATGTCATCTTTGACACCCTGCGGCGACACCTGGAGTTCCGCGGCTTCCAGGTCCGCCACATCCAGAACTTTACTGACATCGACGACAAGATTATTAACCGCGCCAACCAGGAGGGTGTCTCCTACCGCGTCCTCGCCGACCGTTACATCGACGAGTATAAGGTCCAGATGGAGCGCCTCAACGTCCGTCCCCCCACCGTCTACGCCCTGGCCACCGACGCTATGCCTAAAATCATCGACGTTATCTCAGGCCTTATCGATAAGGGCTACGCCTACTCCTCCAACGGTGACGTTTATTTCCGTGTCACCAAGGACGATGACTACGGCAAGCTCAGCCACCGTTCCCTGGACAGCATGATCGCCGGCGCCCGTATAGACGTCGCCGAGGCCAAAGAACACCCTATGGACTTCGCCCTTTGGAAGGCCGCCAAGCCCGGCGAGCCCTCCTGGGACAGCCCCTGGGGCCAGGGCCGCCCCGGTTGGCACATCGAATGCACCTCCATCTGCCTGGAGCAGCTAGGCGATACTCTAGACATCCACGGCGGCGGCCTAGACCTGGTCTTCCCCCACCACGAAAACGAGATCGCCCAGAGCGAGTCCTTTACCGGCAAAGTGCCCTTCTCCCGCGTCTGGGTCCACAACGGTCTCCTTCAGATGGGCGCCGAAAAAATGAGCAAGTCCCTGGGCAATCTGGTGACCGTATCCGAAGCCCTGGAACGCTACTCCGTCGACGCCCTCCGCCTCTTCTTCCTCAGTTCCCACTACCGCAGCCCCCTCAGCTACAGCCCCGAAGGCGTCGCATCCCAAGAGCGCGCCGCCGAGCGCCTCCGCCACGCCCTTTCCCACGACTCCCCCTCCAGCGCCACCGAATTAGACCCCTCCCCCTTTGAAAAATCCTTCATCGACGCCATGGACTCGGACCTGAACACCCCCCAGGCTTTGGCCGCCCTCTTTGACCTGTCCCGCGAAATCAACCGAGCTAAAGATCAAGGTCAGTCGATAAAAAAGGCCCAGGGGATCCTCCGAAAGCTCGGCGGCATCCTCGGCCTCACATTCCAGGCCAAAACCCTCGCCGAGAATAATCAGTTCCTTGCTCCCGTCTCCTCCGTCTTCAACGAGATGGGCGGCCTCCTGGACGCCTCCGGCCATCACAAGCTCGCCGGCTGGGTCAAGACCCACAAAGACTCTCCGGACCTCGCCACTCTTGTCGAAACCCTCCTGGCCATCCGCCGTGAGCTGCGACAGGCAAAAGACTACAAGCTAGCCGACGCCATCCGCCACAAGCTCACCGACGCCGGCATCGCCGTCGAAGACACCCGCGACGGCGCCATCTGGAAACCCCGCCTCTAACCCCTTCCCCTTTGGGGTGGTGCTGTAGTGTGAGGAGTAAAATCATTCCGACCGTAGGGGAGGAGTCTCAACACCCGTTCACATCTTCACTTCACCTTCGCTGCTTAGGTAGCGTTATATCATTCTGAGCGAAGTCGGTACTCCGACGCAGTCGAAGAATCTGGCCCAGCTGCAGATCGACTTCGGCCATTTAGTAGCGACGACAAGCCAGAAGTCTTCCTTCCCTCCTACTTGAGGGGGAGAACAGAAGAGGAGGGTCAAAGGTCCCTTCCCCATGCCCTCTCCTTCCCTCCCTCTCCCCTCAATGCTACCCTTTCCCCAGCACACTAGCCTTCAAAGGGAGCCCACCCATGAAAATGCTAGACGAATTCAAAAAATTTCTCCTCCGCGGCAACGTCATCGACCTGGCCGTGGCCGTTGTTATCGGCGTCGCCTTCGGCGCCGTCATTACATCCTTCGTCAAAGACCTCCTCACCCCCCTGATCAGCATCCCCGGCAACGCCGACTTCTCTAGCCTCACCTTCACCATCAACGGCAGCGTCTTTCGATACGGTTCCTTCATCAACGCCCTCATCGCCTTCATACTCATCGCCGCCGCTATCTTCTTCCTCGTCGTGAAGCCAGTTAACGCCCTCGTCGAGCGCTCCCGCGCCGCCCCAGTCCCCGCCGACCCCACCACTCGCAAGTGCCCCGAGTGCCTCAGCGAAATCCCCCTCGCCGCCAAACGCTGCGCCCACTGCGCCTCACCAGTATCGCCTGTGGCCTAAAGGAATCCTCCCCTATGCTTAATCGCGATGTCCTCGCCTCCCTCACCACCCTCCTGGGCCGCTCCCGCGTCCTCACCTCCCTACCCCAACGCGAGCGCTACTCCGCCGACGCCCTCTCCCCCTCCCGCGCCTACCGCTCCGCCCAACTGCTCAACTCTACCGCCGATGTCGTTGTCCGGCCCAAAAACACCCAGCAGGTAGCCGAAATCGTCAAGCTCGCCGTGCAGCACCGCATCCCCATCATTCCCTACGGTGGCGGCACCGGCGTCATGGGCGGCGTAGTGCCCCTTAAGGGTGGCATTGCCATCGACCTCCAGGGCCTCAACAAAGTCCTAAACATAGACCCTATTTCCCTCACCGCCACCGTCGAGTCCGGCGTTATCCTCGCCGACCTCGCCCACGTCCTGGAAGGCCAGGGCCTCCTCCTCGCCCACGACCCCTGGAGCCTCCCCATCGCCACCGTCGGCGGGGCCATATCCACCAACGGCGTCGGCTACCGCGCCGCCGCCTACGGCCCCATGGGCGACCACGTCCTCGGCCTGGAAGTTGTCCTCCCAGACGGCGAACTCCTCACCACCCGCGCCGTCCCCAAGTACTCCACCGGCCCCAACCTCAACCAGCTCTTCATCGGCTCGGAAGGCGCCTTCGGCATCATCACCAAGGCCACCATAAAAATCCTCCGACAGCCTGAAGAGCGCATCTTCTCCACCTTCCGCTTCCAAAAATTCGACCAGGGCTTCCAAGCCATCACCGAGCTTTTAGCCATCGGCCTTGTCCCCTCAGTCCTTGACCTGACCGAGGACTTTGAAGGCGTCCACTTATATCTAATCTTCGAGGGCTATAAAGAGGGCGTCGATGCCCAGCGCCGCCGCTCCAAGCTGGTCTGCGAAGCCGCCGGCGGCATCGACAACGGCCCCACCGAGGCCACCATCTACTGGGACACCCGCTACCGCATCGCCGAAGGCTACCGCGACGAAGTCGCCTCCCTCACCCGCCGCCAGCGATGGAAGCGCCATAGCCGCTCCTTCGATTACCTCCACGTCGCCCTGCCCCTGGACAAAGTTCCAAGCTACCGCAAGAAGTGCGACGCCATCTTCAAAAAGTACGATATCCGGTGTAGCGAATACGGCATCTGGGCCCGCCCCGAACTCTTCTCCATGCTCCTCCTCCCTGGGGATGTCACCAAGGAAGAGGACATGCCTAAAGCCGTTGACATGGTCTTAACACTGGCCCAGGACATGGGCGGCGTCATGGAGTATTGCCACGGCGTCGGCATCAAGCTGGCCCACCTCCTCGCCCGAGAGATGGACGTCAGTCTCGACGTCTTGGGTAACATGAAGTGCTCCCTTGACCCCCATAACATCATGAACCCCGGCAAGCTAGGTCTCGACAAAGCGTGATTTTAGAATAATTGCCCTCTCCAGGCCTTTTCATCTTAGCCATTGAGGTCTAAAATGGGCCGCGCCTTCCTCAGTAGGGCGTCTTGCAGCGGGTTAGTTGTGGAAAAACCAGCACAGGAGCAGGCTCATGACCTCCCAAGCAGCCTCCCCAGCTAGCGCCAAAAGCAAAAAGCGAGGCTCCCAAAACGGCGACCTTCAAGCCTTCACCGACCTCGGCCTCTTCGCCAAGGCCGTCGAGGACGCGGGCCTCTCCATCGATTTCCTGCCCCTCCTTTCCTTGAACGCCAACTTCATCGAGTCCACGGAAGACTTCCTTGTCCTGAACCTCAAGCACTTCGACACCGAAGAGCCCAACAACCTCCTCTTCCTCCACAGTGAAAAAGCCCTCCTCTATTCCCGGATGCCCCTGTCCCCTGAAGCCCTGCAGCCCCACGCTGGCATCCAGGCCAAAGCCCACGGCAAGACCACCGTGCTGGCCTTCCTCGCCTTGAAACGGACTGTTAATAACTACAAGACCCACCTGGACACCCTGGTAGCTCGAATTCGCGAGCTTGAGAGCCAGTTCGATAACGCCAGGTACCGCGCCCTAATCTTCGACTTCGAGCGCCTCTTCGACCGCCTTGAAGACCTCCATCAAATCCTCATCAAGCTGGAAGAGACCAACCTCAAGGAGGTCGAGACCCGCTACATCTCCTTCGACTACCAGGTCCTCATGACCGAAAGCGCCAACCAGTTGGACAGGTGCAGGAACCGCCTTAACATGCTCAAAGACCTGCAGCGCGAGCATGAGCTTCAGACCACAGTTGAGCTAAACCGCCGTATAGAGCGTTTGAACAACGTCGTCACCCGGCTCACCGCCGTCACCGTCATCATCATGGTCCCCACCCTCATTGCCAGTCACTTCGGCATGAACTTCACCAACATGCCGGAATTGGACATGAAATGGACATATCCTGCCGTCTTGGCCCTGGAAGTGCTGCTGATAGTCAGCGGCGTGCTTCTCTTCCGAAAAATAAAATGGCTCTAGCCCATCCTCACCGTCACCTCATCCCCTATCTCCGCCCCCAGTAACGACGCCGCGCTCCCATCCCTCACCGCCACCTCCAGCGTGTCGTAGCTCCCCACCAGCGCCATCAGCCCCTGCCCCTGCGAGTAAAATCCTTCAGTCCCCTGATCTCCTTCCCTTTCACTTCCACCCTCAACCCTACCGATGGCCTCAACAGCGCAGCCTCAATATCCGTTATCAAATTGCCAAACCTGTCCACGTGCGCCACCCGGCCCCGCAGCCGGCCTCCCTCCCACAAACGCGGCTCCATCCTCAAACACGACAGGCTCTCCGCCCCCTCCCCGACCTCCGACACCGCTATACCCAGTGAAAGACGCGCCGCCACCGGCGCGAAAACGTCCCGCCCGTGAAACGTCGCGCTGACCGGCTCAAGCCATAGCGACCTGTTTGTTATATGAAACGCTCTGCACCCAGGAGGTACTGGGATTAGTCCTGCCATAGCCCCGGGCAGCTCGCCGTCAAAGAAGTCCTTAATTACATAGCTCAGCACCCCGTTGTCCGGCGCCACAAACACGCCCCTCGGCGTCTCCACGACCACCCCACGCCTGGACGACCCCACCCCCGGGTCCACCACCGCTACATGAATCGTGCCCTTCGGAAAATACCGGTAGCTCTTCCACAAAAGAAAACCGCCCTGCCTTACGTTCTGCGGGCGCGCTTCATGTGTCAAATCGATTATCGACGCCTGCGGATTGATCCCTAACACCACCCCCTTTATCAGCCCCACATACGGGTCCGCCGCCCCAAAATCCGTCGTGAGAGTTATGATGGCTCCATTACTGCCCACGTGCGCTCTAGCCGCGCCTCCTGTTAGTCTGCTCTCGGTCTACTAGACAAAGTAGCGGACGCGTGTTTTTTTGTACTCGCGGTTGCTATATAGAATGAGATAGTCGTGGATGTCGGTAGCCCTTTCAATCTCTTTGACGGCGTCTTCACAGCCTTCTTTGGAGACGGCGTGAATCATGGTGAAATGCGTGTAGGGCCAGTCCGGGAAGGTGGGGCGCTGATAGCAATGAGTGACGCCTGTATGCCGGGCCATTATCTTGCCCACGGCCTCGGCGCGGTCTTCAGGCACCTTCCAAACAGCCATGGCGTTGGCGCGGAAGCCAGCCTTTCGATGGTAGAGGACGGCGCTGTAACGGCGCATTATGCCGCGGTCCTGGAACTCCTTGGCCAGGTCGAAGAGCTGTTGGTTGGTAAGGCCCAGGCGTCGGGCCATATTGTCGAAGGGGCGGGGAATCATGGGCAGGTCTTCCTGCAGTTCCTGGATAGCGCGGATGTCGAAGTCGCTGAGATGGACAGGCTTGTTCCAGTCCTTGGAGATGGGCTGGTTATAGCCGTCGGGGCTGTAGTCGAAAGCCGCGCTCTTCTGGCTCACCATGTCAAAGTTGACGCCGATTTTGAAGAACCGAATGGTGGGCATGACGCGGAACGCTTGGGCGCCGGTCTTTTCCGCCATCTGTTTTACGGTGTCTTCCAGCACCTCGTTGGGCGGCACCGCCAGGGTAAACCAGAGGTTGTAGAAGGAACCTTCTCGGGCGTAGTTGTGGCTGACGCCTGGGTGCCGATTGATATATAGGGCGGACTTGTGCAGCCTGTCGGCGTGGTAGGCCATAGCGACGAGGGTAGTCTTGTAGCCCAGGCG
Organism: SAR202 cluster bacterium; assembly: GCA_016872285.1. NCBI lineage: Bacteria > Bacillati > Chloroflexota > Dehalococcoidia > SAR202 cluster bacterium. The sequence goes on from VGZZ01000001.1 coordinate 156,289, forward strand.
GCGGGTGTCGAAGATGGCGCTGATCTGGCGGACAACATTGGCTTTTCGGAGGGCGGCCAGGCGAATGAAGAGTTCGGCTTCGGAGATGCCCAGTTCACCTGCAATGACCTTATACGGCTCGTCGGCCAGGGGAAATCGAGACTGGGTGATATTAAGGAACTGACGGTCGGTGGCGTCCATGTCGCCGGCGGACTTCTTGCCGGAGGCGGGTTTAAGGGTCTGCTGGGCCATTATCACCTCAGGTGGGGTATTCGAGCGTAGATGGGCGTCGCCCGGGACTATTTTATCAGACTTAATCTTTCATGAATGTACTGGCGATGATTGTGAAAGTCAACACAATGTCATGATTAACCGGGACGCGATTGGGGTGTTACAATCGGGGCGTGAGCACCGACCCACAGAGGGGAGCTATGAACATTCCAGGCCAGAAGCGAAGCCTGGAGCCGGATGACTGCGGGCTGACCGCCGGTAGGTTCGCCGAAGCGATTCGGGACGGGGATATGGCGGCGGCTTGGAATGTGCTGTCGAAAGAGTCCAGGGGGGTGAGGTTGGGGGTGTGGGCCACCCAGAACAAGATCGACCTGCAGGTGGTGTACAGAGCGGCCTACGATTCGAACCATCCGCTATTCGCACCTATGATGGAAGGATTTCGGGCGGCGGTGTTGAAGCACTGGCCCCTGGAGGACCTGGGCGATCTCGGTGTAGCCCCGACAAGCTACGTGGACGACGTCCACGCCTTTGTGTTTTTGCCCATCGGCGTGGGGAGAGACCAGCAGGTGCAGGAGCAGAGGACCGTGAAGCCCGGGCTGGTGATACCCATGCTGTTTGAGGACGGCGAGTGGCGGGTGGATATGCCGGGCTGGCGTTTTTTCTGGAAGTAGGCCGTTGATATACTGGATTTGTGGAAAAGCTTAACAACGCAAGGCAGCGCCTGTTCAGAAAGCTGCGACAGGTTATAAGGTACGAGCGGGTGCTGCGGGCCATGGAGCAGATGCCCCGCCAAGCCTTTGTGCCCGAGAATCTGCGGCATCTATCCTACGACGACGCCCCCCTGCCCATCGGTGAGGGACAGACCATCTCCCAGCCCACCATCGTGGCTATTATGACCGGTGCCCTGGAACTGCGGGACAAGGATAGGGTGCTGGAGGTGGGAACGGGCAGCGGCTACCAGTCGGCCATACTGTCGCTTCTGGCGTCCGAGGGGTGGGTAGTGAGCGTGGAGAGGGTACCGTGGCTGGCGGAGAAGGCCGCGTCTATCCTGCGCTCCTTGGGCCGCCATAATGTAGAGGTGGTGGAGGCTGGGCCGGTGTTAGGCTGTCCTGAGAAAGGGCCCTACGACGCGATTGTAGTGACGGCGGCCAGTCCCAGGCTGCAGAAGTCTCTGCTGGACCAGATGAAGCTGGGAGGTCGGCTGGTGGCGCCGGTAGGAGGGCTGAAGGAGCAGGAGTTAGTGAGGGCGCTCAAGACCAGCGAGGGCATATCGATAAGCTATCTGTGGCCGTGCCGGTTTGTGCCGCTGATCGGGCCTGAGGCGTGGCCGGAGGGCATGGCGGGAGCCGCAGACGAAGCCTAGGTTTCATTGCCGCTATAATAGAGCGCTGATATACTGGTTCGAGTCCAAAAACTATATGGTCACCTCAGTTTTAGAGAAATACGAGGTCGTCATAGGGCTGGAGGTGCATGTCCAGCTCAAGACCAGGAGCAAAATGTTCTGCTCCTGCCGCGCCGACTATCAGACCGCCTCGCCCAACACCCTGGTCTGCCCCGTGTGCCTGGGGCTGCCGGGCACACTGCCGGTCATCAATCGTAGGGCGGTGGAGTTCACTATGGCCACCGGACTGGCGCTGAACTGCGAAATCGCGCCCACCACAAAATTCGACCGCAAGAACTACCCATACCCCGACCTCATGAAGGGCTATCAGATATCGCAGTACGACTCGCCCATCGCCACGAAGGGGCTTCTGGAGATTGAAAGCGACAGTGGCAAAAAGAAGGTGGGCATCACGCGAGTCCATCTGGAAGAGGACGTGGCCAAGCTGCAGCACGTCAACAACCCCCACGGCGAGAGTTTCAGCCTCGTAGACGTGAACCGCTCGGGCGTGCCGCTGATGGAGATAGTGGGCGAGCCGGACATCCGGTCGGCGGAGGAGGCCCGGCAGTATTTGACCACGCTGCGCTCCATACTCCAGTACATCGGCGTCACCACCGGCAACATGGAGGAGGGGAGCTTCCGGTGCGACGCCAACGTGAGCATTCGGCCCAAAGGAAGCAGCGCCTTCGGCACCCGGACGGAAATCAAGAACATGAACAGCTTCCGTTCGGTGTACAACGCCCTTTTATATGAGGTCGACCGCCAGGCTAAAGTCCTGGACGACGGCGGACGGGTGGTGCAGGAGACCAGGGGGTGGGTGGACGATAAGGGCGTTACCGTGTCCCAGCGTTCCAAAGAGCACGCCCACGACTATCGTTATTTCCCTGAGCCTGACCTGCCTCCCCTGGTAATAAGCCGGGAGTGGGTCAGCCTGGTAAAGGCCAGCCTGCCTGAGCTTCCCTCCCAGCGCCGGGACAGATTCGTGGGCCAGTACGGACTGCCGCTATACGACGCGGAGCATCTCACGTCTTCTAAGGATGTGGCGGACTTTTTTGAATCGGCTGTCGCCAAGGGCGGGCAGTCCAGGGCCAAGTCCATCAGCAATTGGATGCTGAGCGACGTGACCAGGGTCTTAAATCTGAAGGGCCAGTCGCTGGGGGAGTCTGCGTTCAAGCCGGACCACCTGTCGGAGCTGGTGGAGTTGATCGAGTCGGGAACGCTGAGCAACACCCTGGCCAAGACGGTACTGGAAGAGGGGTTCGAGAGTGGCAAGCCGCCCTCGCAAGTGGTCAAAGAGAAGGGGCTGGCGCAAATCAGTGACACGTCCGTGGTGGAAGCAGCGGTGCAGCAGGCCATAAGCGAGAACCCCAAGGCCGTGGAGGATTACATAAAGGGCAAGGACACGGCGTCCAGGTTCCTAGTGGGGCAGGTGATGAGGCTCACCAGGGGGAAGGGCAACCCCACCGTGGTGAATGAACTGGTGAAAAAGGGCCTGGAGGCCCTGAAGTCTAGCTAAAGAGGTATCTTTTGGAAACGGCGATAGATATAGTTCAGATTCTTGTCTCCACCATCCTGGTCATCGTCATACTGCTGCAGGTTAGGGAGATGGGCACCGGCCTTTTCGGCTCCGCCACGGCGGCTTTCCGAGTGCGCAGGGGCATCGAGAAGACGCTCTTTCAGATGACTATAGTGCTGGTGGCCGTGTTTGTGGTGGTATCGATTTTGAGCGTACGGTTGAATTAAAGGACCGCCTGGCTTTTCACGCGAAACCAGCGCCTCTTTAATCGAGGCGATATCCCGGCTTATGAGTGATTAGCGCGCCCGTAATTGCTCTAATGCGAATTATGACTAGCCCTAAAACCCAAAATCTCCCCTCCTACTACCCTGTCTTCCTGGACCTCACCGGCCGTCCATGCGTCGTCATCGGCGGCGGCGCCGTGGCCGAAGGCAAGGTCCAAGGCCTCCTCCACCACAACTGCCCCATCACCCTTGTCAGCCCCACCGCCACCGCCGCCCTCAAAGACTGGGCCGCAAAGGGCCGTATACAATGGCTCCAGCGCGAGTACCAGCCCGGCGACCTCAAAGACGCCTTCCTCGCCATCGCCGCCACCGACCAGCGGAGTGTCAACGACGCCGTAGCTAAAGAAGCCGCCGCCGAAAAAGTCCTCCTCAACGTCGTGGACTATCCTCCCCTCTGCGTCTTTATCGCCCCCGCCGTGGTCAAACGCGGCCCCGTCACCTTCGCCATCTCCACCTCCGGCGCCAGCCCCGCCCTCGCCCGCAAGCTCCGCGAGTCCCTGGAACAAAGCGACATCCTCCCCTACGCCGACCTCGCCCCCCTCCTAATGCGCGCCCGCCTCGAAATCAAAAAACAAGGGCTAAAAGTCCACCCCGACCGGTGGCAAGAAGCCCTGAATCATGACCTTCTCCGGCTAGTCCAGCAAGGCCACGAAGACCAGGCCTTTGACCGACTTATGTCTACCCTGACCTCCAAATCGAAAGGTCGCGCTAGATGATCACGGCTCTCGTTACCAACCAACAAGACTATTCTGTCATTCTGAGCGGAGCCGGTACTCCGACGCAGTCGAAGAATCTGCTACGCGTGGAACCCCGTTGTGAGTGCGTCGCTCACCGCCTCACAAAACCAATTTCTCAGCGTTGCCTTCTATTGCTCCAGGTCACTACCCCATGACCCCCCTCATCGTCGGCACCCGAGGCTCCCGCCTCGCCCTCATCCAGACCGAAGAAGCCCTAGCCCTAATCCGCGCCAAACACCCCGCCCAAGCCTTCGATATCAAGACCATCCGCACTGGCGGCGACAAAGCCCCCGACGTTCCCCTTGCCTCTCTTGGCCGGGGCGTCTTCGTCAAAGAGATCGAAGACGCCCTCCTCCGCAAGGAAATCGACCTCGCCGTCCACAGCCTCAAAGACCTCCCGCCCGTCACGCCTCCCTGCCTCGCCATCGCCGCCATCACCCAGCGCATCGACCCCCGCGACGTCCTCGTCAGCAAAGAAAACGTGACCCTGGACAAGCTCCCGCCAGGCGCTCGAATCGGCACCAGCAGTCCCCGCCGCACCGCCCAGCTCCGCCGCCTCCGGCCCGACCTCCAGGCCCTCCCCATCCGTGGTAACGTGGACACTCGAGTCAACAAAGCCTTCGGCCCTGACTACGACGGCGTTATTCTCGCCGCCGCTGGCCTCATCCGCCTCGGCCTCCAGTCCAAAATCTCCCAGTACTTCTCTGCAGAAGAGTTTATCCCCGACCCCGGCCAGGGCGCTCTGGCTATCGAAGTACGCCAGGACGACAACCACACCCTCGCCCTCCTCAAGACCATCGACCATTCCCCCACTCGGCGCGCCGTCACCGCCGAGCGCGCCTTCCTCGAAAAGCTCGGCATGGGTTGTAGCAGCCCCTCCGCCGCCTACGCCCGCGTCAGCGGCGACAGCATAATCATGTATGCCCTCCTCGCCTCGCCTGACAGCGCCCAGTCCTTCACCACCAAGGCCCGCGGCAACCCCGATAACCCCCGCGAGCTCGCCGCCGAAGCCCTCCAGCGCCTCATAGAAAAAGGCGCCGCCAAACTTTTCTCCCCAGAAAAACAGTAGAACCCTACTGCTGTTACAATTCACTTATGAAACTCGCTTCTTGCATCAAGCCAACTTCCTTCTTTCGCCTTCCCTTATATGCCTAGTGTTAGTTGAGGTTTGAGGCCCTAACATGAGGATTGAAGGCTTCCCCGGCAATTCCTTCTCCCCTTGTGGGAGAAGGCGCAGGTTTAGGGGTGAATCCCTAGGAACACGATTCTTTATCAATGCCACCTGCTGCGCTGCGTTTATCCCTTTCCTCGCTCGGCAAAAGAGGGGTAGGAAGGGGGCAATCCTATCCCCATGACCCCTACTCCAGCGCTCATCTCCCTCGTCGGCGCCGGCCCTGGCGACCCCGGGCTCATCACCGCCAAAGGCCTCCACCGCCTCCGCCAGGCCGACGTCATCGTCTACGACCGCCTCATCGACAAAGCCATCCTCAAAGAGGCCCGCCCCGACGCACAGCTTATCTACGTCGGCAAAGACCCTACCCCAGGCGCCGCTGCCGGCCAGGAAGACATCTTCCCGCTGCTAATAGATAAGGCCCGCGAAGGCAAGCGCGTCGTCCGGCTAAAAGGTGGCGACCCATTTGTCTTCGGCCGCGGCGGCGAGGAGGCCCAGGTCCTCGCCATGGCTGGTATCCCCTTCGAAATCATCCCCGGCGTCACCTCCGCCATCGCCGCCCCCGCCTACGCCGGAATTCCTGTCACCCACCGCGACGCCGCCTCCTCCTTCACTGTCGTCAGCGCCGTGGAAGACCCAGCAAAAGAAAAGTCCGCCATCAACTGGCAAGCCCTCGCCCAGACCGGCGGCACGCTAATCGTCATGATGGGCTGGTCTGCCCTGCCTAAAGTCGTCGAACGCCTCCTTAAAGAAGGCATGAAGCCCTCCACCCCCGTCGCCCTGGTCGAGTGGGGCACCTACCCTAAACAGCGCACCGTCACCGCCACCCTGAAAGACATTGTCCGACGAGGGCAGGATGCCGGCCTCGGCCCGCCTGTCGTCGCCGTCATCGGCCAGGTGGTCAACCTCCGCGACGACATCGCCTGGTTCGACAACCGCCCCCTCTCCGGCCTTCGAGTCCTCGTCACTCGCTCCCGCCAGCAGGCCTCTGTGTTATGTCAACTCCTCGCCCAGGAAGGCGCCGACCCCATCGAGCTTCCCGCCATCGAGATCGCCCCTCCCCAGTCCTTCGACGCCCTGGACTCCGCCCTCCGACGCCTCTCCCAATATCAGTGGGTCGTCTTCACCAGCGTTAACGGCGTCGATGCCTTCTTTGGCCGACTTCATGCCCTCGGCCTGGACAGCCGCGCCCTGGGCGGTGTCAGACTTTGCGCCATCGGTCCCGCCACTGCTTCCGCCCTCCAAAAATTTGGCCTCCATGCCGACCTCGTCCCCCCCGAGTTCACCTCCAATGCTCTTTCCCAGTCCCTCGGTCATGCCGCCAAAGACTCCCGCGTCCTCCTTCCCCGCACCGACATCGCCCCCCTGGACCTTGTCCAAGCCCTGGAGCAGTCCGGCGCCACCGTTGACCAAGTCATCGCCTATCGCACCCTCGTACCCGCTTCCTCCAAAGAAACCGCTCTACGGCTTCTATCCAGTGGTAAAATAGACGCCGTCACCTTCACCAGTTCCTCCACAGTTAACAATCTAATCGAGCTTCTTAACGGCAACTCCGGCCTCCTTGCGGGCAAACTCATCACCTCCATAGGCCCCATCACCTCCCGTACTGCCCGTGACCGCGGCCTCACCGTCGATGTAGAAGCCCCTATACATACAGTGGAAGGCCTGGTGGAAGCTATGAAAGCATATTTAGCCAGGGTAAAAGGATAAAGGTTGAAACAGCCCAGTATATTCACAATTATTCCTTCGCCCTTTAGTAACGGTCAAGCGCAACGGGTCCTAAACCTGCCGAAGGTTCAACGAGGGGAGTTGGAACAGATGTACGAACGTCACCCAGGAACTGCCTTCTCCCCTTGTGGGAGAAGGCGTAGGATGAGGGGTGAATCCCTAGAAGCACAATGCTTTATCAATGCCACCTGCCATGCTGCGCTTATATCCCTCTCCAACAAGTGGAAAGGTTAGGGTGGAGGACGTAACCCATGCCCACCTTCCCCCAGCTCCGCCTCCGCCGCCTCCGCGAAAACCCCACCCTGCGAGACATGGTGCGGGAGACCTACCTCTCCCCTCGAGACTTCATCTTCCCCCTCTTCGTTACCCACGGCCGCGATATCCGTGACGAAATCGCCCCCATGCCCGGCATCTACCACCTCTCCCTCGACAACCTTCTCACCGAGGTCAAGGAAGTCGCCGACCTCGGCATCCCAGGCGTCATCCTCTTCGGCCTCCCCGCCGAAAAAGACTCCTCTGGAAGTGAGGCCTATGACGACCACGGCATCATCCAGGAAGCTATCGGCGTCATCAAGCAGGCCACCCCTGACCTCCTCGTCATCACCGACGTCTGCCTCTGCGAATACACCAGCCACGGCCATTGCGGCGTCATCCACGACGGCGGCATCGACAACGACCGTACCCTGGAGCTCTACCAGCGTATCGCTATCTCCCACGCCAAAGCCGGCGCTGACGTTGTCGCCCCTTCAGGCATGATGGACGGACAGGTCAAAGCCATCCGCGGCGCTTTAGACCATGAGACCTTCCAGGACACCCCCATTATGGCCTACGCCGCCAAACACGCCTCCGCCTTCTATGGCCCCTTTCGCACCGCCGCCAACTCCACCCCCCAATTCGGCGACCGCAAAAGCTACCAGATGGACCCCGCCAACCCTCGCATGGCCCTCCGTGAGATCGAGGCTGACATCGAAGAGGGCGCCGACATCATCATGGTCAAACCTGCTCTGGCCTATCTGGACGTTATCTCCAAGGCCCGCCAGAGCTTCGCCCCCCCCATCGCCGCCTACAACGTCAGCGGCGAGTACTCCATGATCAAGTCCGCCGCCGCCAACGGCTGGCTCGACGAGCGCTCCGCCACCCTCGAACTCCTCACCGGCATCAAGCGCGCTGGCGCAGATATCATCATCTCCTACCACGCCAAAGACGTCGCCCACTGGCTCAACTCCCGCCGCTAGCCTCACTGTCATTTCGAGCGAAGTCGAGAAATCTCAGCTTACTGTCCGCCACCATTACGTATGGCTACCAAGGCGTACTGGTTCCATCCGCTACCGCCACACACCATTTATTATCAGTCACCCTGAGCCTAGGGAAAATGAAAGCCCCCTCGTCAATGAGGGGGCTTTGAAATCCAATGGTTAGAAGAGGCCTTAGTCCGGCACCACTATCTCCCCACCCGTCGTCTGGCGGGACGGCTTTCGCACCGGTTTCGCGCCCTTCGTCTTCCAGAAAATCTCCGCAATCTCCTGCGTCGCCTTCAACAGCCCGTTGGCAGCATCTAGGTTCCGATGCTGCCTCGCCTCCGACCCTGCCTTCATCGCCTTCCAGAAGGTGTCATGCAGGTTCGGGTGCTGCTGCACGTGTTCGGGCTTGAAGTAATCGCCCCACAACACCCTAAGCTCCCGCTTCGCCAGTTCGGCATGCTCTTCCTTCACTGTCGTCAAACGGGAAATCTTGTGGGTGTATATCGCCGACTCATCCTTCGTAGCATTGGGGCCCGGCTTCTCCAGCTCATTGATCAGCGTCGCCATCCGCACTACAGTGTGAGCAGCAATCTGCGCCAGGTGCGGGTCGTAAATGCCGCAAGGAATGTCGCAGTGGGCGTACGCCTTGCGAGCGGGCATAGCCCGTAGGACTTTGGTAATGATAGACATGCTCCCTCCTCCAAAAGTTCGGGTATTTGACCGCCGCAGTATAACCCAAAAGCCTCCCTCTGCCAACGATTATGTCTTTCCCCCACCGAAGGCTAACCTTGACGCCCACATATCGACACCTTACCTTGATTCCATCCCTCTTCCCCCGGAGGCTCCCCTATGAAAAAAGCCCTCGTCGTCGGCGGCACCGGCCCCACCGGCCCCATGGTCGTCCAGGGCCTCCTGGACCGCGGCCATCACGTCACCATCTACCACCGAGGCTTCCACGAAACTGACGACCTTCCCAAAGGCATCCACCGACACCTTCACGGCGATCCCTTCACCAAAGAGGTCTTCGAGAAAGACTTCGCCAATGAGCAGTTCGATCTCGTTGTCTCCATGTACGGACGCCTGCGCCACATCGCCGACGCCATGGCTGGCCGCACCCCCAAGCTCGTCGGCGTCGGCGGCTCCCCCTCCCTCATGAAGCCCGAGCACCTCCCCTGGCCCCAGGGGCGAGAGACCCCTCTCCCTGAAGACCACCCCCTCTACACCGACCGCGAGACCGACGAATACGGTTTTGCCGTCGCGCACACCGAGCGGCGAGTCATGGAGCACCACCAGCAGGGCCACTTTGCGGCTGTTATGTTCCGATACCCCTGGATGTATGGCCCCCGCAATGGCCGGCAGTGGATGTGGTCTATCGTCCGCCGCGTCCTCGATAAGCGAAATGTCATCATCGTCCCCGGCGACGGCAGCCAAGTCCGCCCCATCTGTTACTCCGACAACGCCGTACGCCAGCTCCTTCTCGCCTGCGATAGCGACGCCGGCAACGGCCATGTCTTCAACTCCGTCGACGAAGTCACCTATACCATCAAGGACGCCATCAAAATCATCGCCGACGCCCTGGGCCACGAATTCGAAATCGTTGAAATCAGCCATCCCCTGGCCTACGAGTTGGCCAACGGTTACGCCCCTAAATACAGCCGCCTCCTCGACGTCACCAAGCTAAAAAAGCTCCTCGGCTACCACGACGCTGTCCCGCCCGCCCAGGGCCTCGCCATCACCGCCCGGTGGCTCGTCGATAACAAAGACAGCCTCAACCTTCAGCAAATGGAAGAACTGGCCGCCAACCCCTTCGCTTACGACATCGAGGACCGCCTTATCGCCTCCTTCAAAGCCTGGCAGTCCGACGCCTCCGCCTCCATCCCCCATCCTGAAATCAAGGAACCCACCCGCGAATGGCGAGGCCGCTTCCGCCCCTCCCAGCGGGCGTAGACTATATCCTCAATGGTCACACTTCTGTGTAGAATCCCTTTATTACCGCTCACCCTGAGATTGTCGAAGGGCGAGGATCGTCTACCTCCAGAAAAATCCTCGTCAACACTATGGAAAAGGATAATGGAGGGACTTAGAACTTGCGCAATATCTCTTTTCGCCTCCAGCCACAACCCCTAGATGCTCTCCCCCTTCCTCTGGTTCCTCTCCACGTACCGCGTCGAAGGCGACAGCATGGCCCCCGCCTTCCACCACGGCCAGCGCGTCTCCATAAACCGCCGGGCCTACAAAAACTCACCCCCCCAGCGCGGCCACGTCGTCCTCTTCCGCCACCCTACCCTCCCTCACAAGCCCCTCCTCAAACGAATCGTCGGCCTCCCCACCGAGACCATCCACCTCACCAAAGGCCGTGTCCACATCAACGATACTCTTTTAGATGAACCCTACGTCGCTACTGGCAACGGCCTAAATCCCACCCTCGACCTCCAGTGGTCCCTCTCTGATGATGAATACCTCGTCCTCGGCGACAACCGCCGCGACAGCCTGGACTCCCGCCGCATAGGTCCAGTTAAATTGCTTTGGCTCACAGGAAAAGTGTGAGAAAGTAGGAACAAATTTACATGAATGGCCAGTTAAACCTGAATCTACGTCCTAGGGTTTGCTAGAATCAATCACGGACATCTCTCAAGATAGTACGCCATACTGTCTCAATTTCTTCACTTTCCACAACCATTCGTACTTGTGGGGCACGTGATAATAGTTGCTTTGCCCGATTGTGGTCACGCAAATTAGATCTTGGCGTTGGAGAAGTGATAACGGCAGTCATTTCGAATTCAGATTTACGGCTTAACTCTAGTAAGCGTCCCGCCCAAGTATTCGCCTTATCAACTATGTCTCCACCCTTCTTGTAGTCCAGGGATATCGGCTCTAGAACTTGCTGCTTTCCGTTTTGCCAGCCCAATTTAAATTCGTATTGGTAGGCATCACTCTTGATGGTAACTCCTTGCGTTAAATATCTGCCTGCACTGAGTCCGGCCTGTGATTTGTTTTGCTGAGTTCTTATACTCTCCCACAAAACGGTCTCATCCACCCTCTCTTCAGTTAGAGGCTTATAGGGTGACTCTTCCAAACGGCTCTCAATGTAAGTTCAAGCAGCGCATCCCCAATGGTGACCAAGAGTCCTCTTCAAAAGGACTTAATGATTATGGTCATTACCGCCAGTAAGGACTTGGCGAACATCCTCTAAGTTCACGTCTTTCATTTCTTTATCTATTTTATAGGTTTTGGGTATTTTGCCCATGATTACTATTGCGGTTTCAATAGGAGGGCATCCCGGCTCAAGGCAGGCTAGTTCAGTAACCATGACATTTGCTTCAGTGTCAAAAATAATTTCGCGAACAAACTCTCTTATTCTGCGAACATGAGGCGACTTGCCAGAAGAACCTTCCTTATTGGCAGAAACAAAGTTCATACTACTCCTCGATAAATATCCTGCTTCCACATAACGTATACAGAGTTAAGTGGAAGCAGGATCGTTTTTTACTTACTACAGTCTTGTCCTACGAAGAGATTTTGAAGATTGCTCCTCATTTGTGAGATGTAGTCGCCGCTCTCAGGCGCGAATTCCAGAGCTGAAAGGAAACTAAGTTCTGCTCCAACTTCTTGAGCCACCGTCTTGGCAAGTGCTGGTGACAATACCTCCTCGAAATACACGGTTTTCACTTTTGCATCTTTAGCAGAGTCGGCGATACCAGCGAGGCGTTTAGCATCTGGCTCATCCTCTGGGCTGATGCCCGCAATAGCTAATTGCTCAAAACCATAT